>JAOUAY010000064.1 GCA_029860565.1 Candidatus Nitrosopumilus sp. | reverse complement strand
TTAAAGAAAAAGAAGACGGATTGATTTTAGAATCATCTGAAAAAATAAGTGGTGTCGAACTGAATTCTGAAGAAGATCATAGATTATTCATGGCGTTCTGCATTGTAGGAATGTATATCGGTAATTGTACTGTGACAGATCCGGAATCAGTAAAAGTATCATATCCAAACTTCATAGATGAAATGACTCGTCTTGGTGCAAAAATCCAAATTCTGTAAAATATTTTTTAAAAAATCATTTAGAGTGTTAAAAGGCGCGACCTGTATAGAGTGAAAAGCATTCTCTTCACTCACAACGCTTTTGCATAGATAACATGTTATTTTCGCAGAGTCGCGCAAATTATTCTTTAGAATTTACACTATTTTGCACATATCGTACATATTATTATTATATTTAAGAATATATTATAAATATTTCATATAATAATTAAATATTTTATAATTTTTAATACAAGATAATCAATTGTCAAAAAATAATTAGCGAGTAAAGCAGATGTATAATTAATTTTTGAATGAGGAATTATAAGCATCATTTAACTTTGATAAAATATGCCAGGAAGTTCTATTGGTCAACGTCTTGTTTTAACGAGTTTTGGTGAAAGTCACGGAAAATCAATTGGCGCTGTAGTAGATGGTTGTCCAGCAGGATTAGCAATTGATGAAAAAGATATTCAAAAAATGTTAGACCTAAGAAAACCAGGTCAAAATCTAATTTCAACTCAAAGAAAAGAAGGAGACATAGTTGAAATTATTTCAGGGGTTTTTAGAGGGTACACTACAGGTGCACCAATTACAATGATAATTTGGAACACTGATCAAAAATCTAAAGATTATGAAAATTTAAAAACAAAACTAAGACCAGGCCATTCAGATTATCCCGCCATGGTAAAATATAATCATTTGAATGATCATAGAGGAGGTGGAAGATTTTCAGGAAGACTAACTGCAACTCACGTGATGGGAGGAGCTATTGCTAGAAAACTACTCAAAGTATCATTAGGTATTGAAACAAACTCATTCACATCACAAATTGGAAAAATAAAGATGGAAAGAGAATTTAACAAAAAAATGATCAACTCTATTTATAAAAATGAAGTGAGATGTCCAGATGATAAAACTGCAAAGATAATGAGGGCAAATATAACAGATGCAAGAAAAAAAGGGGATTCACTTGGGGGAATAATTGAATCAATTACAACAAAAGTTCCGGTTGGATTAGGAGATCCAATATTTAGTTCATTAGAATCAGATTTGAGTAAAGCAATTTTTTCAATTCCATCAGTAAAAGGAATTGAATTTGGTTCAGGATTTAGAGGTTCAGAACTATATGGTTCTGAAAATAATGACTTATACATAATTAAGAAAGGAAAAATTGTGACAGAGACAAACAGATCAGGCGGAATCCTAGGAGGTATTTCAAACGGAATGCCAATCACCATGAGAATTGCATTTAAGCCAGCATCATCGATTGCTCAAAAACAAAAAACAGTGGATATTAAAACAAAAAAAGAAACAATCCTTCAAGTCAAAGGAAGACACGACCCATGTGTTGTGCCAAGAGCTCCACCAGTTGTAGATTCACTTGTAGCACTAACTATAGCAGATCATGCACTCCTCGCCGGAGTAATCAAACCTGTATTATAAGAAAATGTCAAACATCAATGATCTTCGAAACAAGATGGATGAAATTACTCTAGAAATGATAGAGTTGTTAAAAATCAGGACAAACATCGCAAAAGAAATAGGAGAAATTAAAAAAAATATTGGCAAAGGGGTAACAGATGAATTACGAGAAGAAAATTTACGTGGAAAAGTAATTTCATTATGTAATGACATAGGACTTGATGAAACAATTGGTGTAAAATTTTTAAATTTTCTTTTAAATGAATCAATTAAAGTACAATCAACCAATAAACAGACACATCTTTCAATTTTCTTAAAAGCAAAATCACTCGAACAGCAAGGAAAGAAAATTATCCATATGGAAGTTGGTGAACCAGACTTTTTACCACCAGACATTGTCAAAAAGGCTTTAGAAGAAGTGTTTGACAAAGGATTTTTAAAATATGGTCAAGCAAAAGGGATGCCAGCATTCAGGGAAGCACTTGCAAAATACATATCTAAAAAATTCAATGTAGAAATTACACAGGACAACATCATAGTAAGCCCAGGAGCAAGATTTTCAATCTTCACTGCAATTTCAACACTTCTCAACCCTGGTGACGAGATGATTGTAATCGAACCCGCATGGCCAGCATACAAAGATTGCGCATTAAATTCAGGAATAAAAGTTAGAACCATCAATACAACTTTTGAGAACAAGTGGGAACCATCACTTGAACAAATAAAAAATACAATTAATTCAAATACAAAAATGATTGTACTTAACTATCCAAATAATCCAACAGGAAAAATTTTGGATGAAAAATTACAAGATAACATAATGGAAATAGCGCAAAAAAATAACCTCTATGTGCTAAGTGATGAAATTTATTCACAATATGCAAAAAAGAATTGGAAAAGTATTCTAAATTACAATTATGAGAAAAGTATTGTCACCCAATCATTCTCAAAATCTCATGCAATGACAGGATTCAGAGTAGGATATGGGATAGCAGATGTACAAATTATTGAAAAAATGGCAAAATTAGAAGCATTATGTCTTACAAATGTCTCAGAACCAATCCAATACATAGCAATGAAAGCATTAGAGGCTGACACATCCAACAATACTAATACAGTGCAAAACAGACTAGAGGTGTTGGCACAAAAATCAACTGAAATGGGATTAGATTTTGTTGTTCCAGATGGAGCGATGTATATTTTTGCAAGAATTGACAAGGAAGGTTTTGACGGAGTTCAGTTTGCCAATAGTGCACTTGAGAAAGGTTTGGCAGTAGCACCAGGAGAGGGATTTGGAGATTACAAAAATTTTATTAGACTTTCTGCATGTCAAAACGAAAAAATACTTGTAGAAGGAATGAATATACTAGGCAAGGTTATGAGTGAGAATCAATGAAACAGATCACAATTATTGGTGCCGGTGGTCAAATGGGTCAATGGTTTGTAAAATATTTTGCAAGTCAAGGGTTTCAAGTAACAGGCTATGATTCAGAAAACAAAATTTCAGGGAAAGACGTCATAATATCAGAATCATTAGTAGGTGGAATTTTAAAAGCAGATTATGTTGTCTTGTGCACACCTACAAGAAGAACACCCGAAATTATCAGACTGATTGCAAAAGAGATGAAAAGAGGCACATATCTTCTTGAAATTTCATCTGAAAAATCTAAAGTGGTCTCATCATTATCAAAGATGCCAGCAAAAATCAATCCAATTTGTATTCATCCTATGTTTGGTCCAGGAACTAAGACAATTAAAGGCCAAAATATAATTTCAGTTCCAATTAAAGATGCTAAAAAAGAATTAACAGTTGCAAGGGAATTATTTGCAGGAGCAAACTTTGTTACAATTGATGCAATTGAACATGACAAAAAGATTGCAGTGATTTTAGGATTAACTCATTTAATGAACTTAGTTTTTGCAAATATCATCTCAAAAGATGAAAAGATGCATCTGACAGAAAAAATGTCAGGAACCACTTTCAGAGTACAAAAAACATTAGCAGAAAGTATCATGACAGAATCTCCTGAACTAATTCAAACAATTATCACAAACCCAGAAATTCGTAGAGTGGCAGAAGAACTTTGGAAAGATACAGGCAAACTTCTCACATCAATTCAAGAGTCAAAGACTGAAGAAATATTAGATTACATCAAAGAATGCCAAGAGAGACTTGCCAAACACACAGACACCAATGAGTCATACAAAAGACTAACAAAAATGGTAAAAACAATTGAAAAATAGCAGTCATGCATTCGACAAAGATTGTCACATCCTTCATTAGAAATAATGACAAATTATTGATTCTGAAAAGAAGTAATAAAGTAAAATCAATGAAGGAATTATGGGCAGGGATCAGTGGAATTATAGAAAATGATGAAGTGCCTCTAAAAAGAGCAAAAATTGAAATTTTTGAAGAAGCAGGCATCGTAGAAGAAAAAATTAAACTGATTAAAGCCGCTGAAGAAATGAGAGTCAATTCACCTCAATACAAAAATCACGAGTGGGAAATATTCCCATTTTTATTTGAAGCAATAAATCCAACAATCAAATTAAATTGGGAAAATTCAGATTTTAGATGGATACGTGTAGAAGAATTAGGAAATTATGAAACAGTACCTGGTCTTCAAAAAGTATTATTCAACTTGTTGTAAATTTTTATTTTCTTTATCATATTTTTTTTGTTGTGGTAGCATCATATACACACAAGCACCACCACACATAGTACATGGGACATTATTACCAGGATGTTGTCCAGTTCTACTGTGAATTTTTGCAGCTTCTTCAGGATCAATAGATAATGCAAGTTGTTTTTCCCAATCCAGAGTGCGTCTTGCTTCAGTCATATCCATATCCCATTTAATCACCTTATCACGAATTTTAACAAGATCACCTGCATGAGCTGCAATTCTGTATGCAATCAATCCAGCCTTTACTTCATCAGCATTTGGTAATGCTAGATGTTCAGAAGGAGTAAGATAGCATAAGAGATCTACACCTTCACTTGCTGAAATAGCTGCACCAATTGCACTAGCAATATGATCATGACCAGAGGCAACATCAGTTACCAAAGGACCAAGGACATAGTATGGAACATCGCCAATTAGTGATTTTGCTAACCTCACATTTGCAGCAACTTCATTTAATGGAACATGTCCTGGACCTTCAACCATAACTTGAATATCATGTTCATGTGCACGTTTTGTGAGTTGAGAGATGTTGATCATTTCTTGAACTTGTAATTCATCATGAGAATCTAAAATTGAGCCTGGTCTGAGTGCATCTCCAAGACTAAATGTTACATCATATTTTTTGGCAATTTCCATCAAGTAGTCATAATGAGTTAAGTATGGATTTTCTTTATCATGTTTTAACATCCATGCAGCAGTAATGGTCCCGCCTTTACTTACGACTCCCCCATATCTTTGAACTTTGAGAATTCTTTTTGCAATATCCTTTGTAATGCCACAGTGAATTGTAGTGTAATCAACACCGTCTTTTGCATTATTTTCAAATGCATTTAGATAATCATCTTCAGTTAAATTTAAAGGATTTTTGTGAACTTCCACCCCATAGTTATATGCCTCATAAATTGGAACAGTTCCAAAAGTTATCGGTGCATAAGTCATTAGAGTTTGTCTTATTTTTTTAACATCTCCACCATCACTAAGATCCATAATTGTGTCTGCATGATATTTTATAGCAACCTTAACTTTTTCAATTTCCTCATCAATATTCACATTAAGAGTGGAAGTTCCAATATTGACATTAACTTTAGTTTTCAGACCTTTCCCAATTCCAACGTTGTGGATTTTTTGTGGTCTAACATTGTTATTTGGAATTATTATTGAACCACGTGCAATTTTTGGAATTAGCCATTCGAGTGAAACATCCTCATCTTTAGCAACCTGTTTCATTTCATCAGTAGCAACACCACGTCGTGCAGAAGTCATTTGAGTTGCCATAATGTATTCTATCTTTTGCCTGATTTAAACAATCGTGAAAATGAAAAAAATCGAATGTATGAAATTCTTTTGGGACCATATTAAGAAAGATGATCGGTATTTTATGTTAAAATCTTGCATGAAACAATAGGAGAATAAGTAGAGTACAAACATTGTGGTAGACGATTTTATGATATGAAAGAAAAAATTTGTTTTTTTTTTGATTGTTATACTCAGACATCAACATAGCAATCGGATTAAATCAAATTTAATTGCTTTTCCAAAGTTTGTTTTTCTGACCTTATTTTAGAAATCCTATCCGAAATGGGCATAATTATACGCTCAGATTCAGGAGAAGATGTAAAATTTTGTTTGATTTCAAAAATTCGTTGAGTTAATTGGTTTTCAGCTAAAACTAATGAAACATAATTTCGAAGTTTCAGATTTTAAAGAATCTATTTCAGACATATTCATTATCGTGGAGGACTCCAGCTCTCTTCCATAGAATCATCAATGTTTTTAGAAATAAGATATTGTTTCCCACATTTGAAACATTGCCACATGAATTTATCATCTTTCATAGTTTGGTATTGTACAGGCAACAAGCAGGTAGTATATTGCAATATTTCAGGAATTAAATTATTCACAATTGGAATTTTAGTCATTAAAACAAAGTATAACATTCAAGTATAAAATAGATATTATGAAAATCATTACATTCAAAAAAATTAAAGGAAAAATAGATTAGTACTGAAAATGAGAAAAGAGTGTGAATTTACTTTCTATCGGTGGATCTGATCCGTCATCAGGTGCAGGAATTCAAAGTGATGTTAAAACTTTTGCAGAATTTAATGCCCATGGATTAACAGTGATTACCGCAATTACAAGTCAAAACACATCAAGTTTTGGAATAGTAGAGCCAGTATCACAAAAAATTTTAAAAAATCAATTAGAATCGGTAATATCAGATTTTAAAATTGATGGAATCAAAATTGGAATGGTTTTCAATTCCCAAACCATTAAAATGATATACAGTCAATTAAAAAAATTGAAAATACCAATAGTCGTTGATCCTGTAATTAAATCAACTACAGGAGGGATGCTGATAGAAAAATCAGCTATGACAAGTTATCAAAAATACATAATTCCTCTTGCCACAGTAATTACGCCAAATAAATTTGAGGCAGAAATATTAGCAAAGAGTAAAGTAAATTCAAAAAATACAATAGAAAAAATTGCAAAGATCATCCAAAAA
>JAOUAY010000216.1 GCA_029860565.1 Candidatus Nitrosopumilus sp. | reverse complement strand
AGGATTTGAAGCTAAGCCAGCAGAAGCTGCAAAACCTGCAGAGGTCAAACCAGCTGAGACAGCTGCAAAGCCAAAAGGCACATTGCCAAAAGGATTTGAAGCTAAGCCAGCAGAAGCTGCAAAACCTAAAGAAGTGCCAAAGCCAGCTGAAACAACAGCACAACTTCCAGCAACATTCAATGAAGCTTTAGAGAATGCATATTATACTGCTCCAATGACTTCATTCCATGATTACAGAGCTAAAGTCACAGGCTATTCACCAGCTCCTAACAGATACCATGTTAGAAGAACTGCTCCTGTGGGAAAAGTTCCAACTAAGAGTTGGCATGATAAAAAAGGAATAGTTACTGGTTACACAGCACCATCCGACCAATACTTTGCAACAAGAGCAAGAATGGCACATCATCCTGCTGATAAAACATTTGGAAGTTTTAGTGGTAGTTATCTTACAGTTGAAGGGGTTGCAGCACAAACAAAGCAAGCACCTCCAGCAGAGGTATCAAAACCTGCAAAAGGCACACTACCAAAAGGTTTCTAATTTCTAAACAACTTTTTCTTTACTTATTTTAATTTTAGGAAATCCTCTAAGACTTCTTTTGAATGTCCTGCAGGTTTCACTTTTGGATATATTTTGAAAATTTTTCCTTTTTCATTTACAAGAAAAGTACTTCTCATTACTCCCATGTACTCTCTTCCCATGAATTTCTTTTTACCCCATACCCCAAACATGTTTGAAATCTCTTTATCTACATCTGCTAATAATGGATACTTGATTCCTCTTTTTTCACAGAATTTTTTATGGGACTCAACATTATCTGGACTGACACCGATAATTTCGATCTCTTCTTTTTGAAATTTTTTATAATCTCTTGAAAATTCATCTGCCTCTGTAGTGCATCCTGGTGTGAAATCTTTTGGATAAAAGTAAATGGCATGTTTTTTACCCTTAAAATCACTAGATTTTATTTTGGTGCCATTTGCATCATTTACCTCAAATTTTGGGACAGAATCACCTTCAGAAATCATATGTTTTCCATTGATTCTATCTGTAATTAATTACTTTTTGAGACAAACTATTCAAAAAATCATGTCGAATCTTTTATATGGATATTGACAGGGCTTTGCGTAATGGTTAATCCAAGAGCGTATCTTGCAGAGGCAATAGCAACTTATGGCTTGGTATTCTTTGGTCCTCTATCCGTAATTTTAGCAGTTTCTGCATTCGGTGAGGAATTGACAACACAATCTGTATTGTTCATCTCTCTTGGACACGGTGGTGCCATTGCTTTGATGGTTTATGCGTTTGGTCATGTATCTGGCGCCCATATCAATCCTGCAGTCACTATTCCGATGATGATTACAAAAAAAATCGGAATTGTAGATGGGATTGCGTATATAATTTCACAATTAATTGGAGCTGTAGCAGCAGCTGCAACACTTTGGGTAATGTTGCCTGAACTTGGCGCCAAAGTTAACTTTGCAACTCAAGGCGGTCCAAGTGACTTAATCAATAACAGTATTGGTTCTGGATTTGCAATAGAGGCAATCTTGACATTCTTCTTGGTAACAGTCATCTTCATGACTGCAGTTCACAAGAAAGCATCTCCGGGATTACATGGATTTGCAATCGGTGGAATGGTTTTCCTTATTCACTTAATTGCTGTACCGCTAACTGGCGCATCAGTAAATCCTGCAAGAACATTTGGTCCAGCATTAATTTCTGGCTTCTGGGAGTTCCATTGGTTATATTGGGCAGCACCAATCTTGGGTGGAATAATTGCCGGCTTGATTATGAACTATGTTTATGTCAACAAGGCAGACGATTAGTACCAAGTTTGCACTGATAAAATAACAAAACTTTCCTTGTAAAACATTGCCAATCTTCACTCCATCGATACAAGATAGAATTGTTTTCATTGCAACCGGACCAAATTATTTGGATAAGAGAAGTGTTTAGAAAAAAGAAAAAGAAAGTTTGAGGTACTACACACATAATGGATGACCAATACACCCAACGAATGGCCCACCAATTGCATCTTCTAGGTTTGAATTATTGAAGTTGGCACCAATCAAAATGGTTTCAGTGAAATCTGCTCCGTTAAGGATTGTACTAACCATGTTAATGTTACTGAGGTTTGCACCGTTTAGATTTGCACCTGAGAGATTTACATAATTAAGATCAATAGAACCAAAAAACATATTTCATAAGTAATAATTCTAC
>JAOUAY010000062.1 GCA_029860565.1 Candidatus Nitrosopumilus sp. | reverse complement strand
AGAGCAAATTCATTTTCAATGTATGATGATTAGTATGGACCATACATTACTTACAAATTAATCTCAAGATTATTCTAGTACAGAAATAAATTATACTCTCTCTGACATTACTCATGGCAGACAAAATTACAGCAAGTGATCTAAAGTCACAAAAAAATGATTTTGTAATCATTGATGTCCGAGAATCAGACGAATTAGAGGACGGGGCAATCGAAGGCTCTATTCACATGTCTTTGGGACTATCTATTAGAAATGCAAAGAAAAAGCAAATTGAAGATATGAGAGACAAGAAAATCTGTACCTATTGTGGAACTGGCTATAGGGGAAATATTGCAGCTGATGAATTAGCAAAAGAAGGATTCAATACAGTAACGCTTGATGGCGGTTACTCTGCTTGGAATCAATCTTAATTTTTTTTATTCATTCCAAATTGATTGAGTTTTAAGCCATTCAATCAAGTCTTTGTAGAGTCTACTTTTTTGCATGTTTAGCACTCCAATTTCTAGATTTGTGGATGATTTTACAGTTTTTGTATAGTTCTTGTATACTGCAAAAATTATTTTATCTAGAAACATTTCATTTTGCATTTCTTTTTTAGCTAACTCTTCAGATTCTGTCATCGCAAAACTGGCAAATAATACCCCGTCAACCCAATATGCATTGGCAGCCTCCAGAGATGACATCATGCCGATGAGATCATCTAGGTTCAGTTTGATCATGTCTCGAACATATATTTTATCATATGGTTTATGAACAAATTCTGTCATGAAATTTTCTTTTTGTATGGTCTAATGAATATTTGGAAATTTTATAACTAGTTTTTTTAAAATAACTTTATGACTGAAGCATCTGATGATGGATCTGCACATGATGTATTTGTAACTGATTTTCCAAAAAAAGGATTTGGGATTGTAGATTATCTTCAAGGACGTGTGCATTTTGCCCTACTTGATCAAATGAAACTCATGAGTAAATCTGGAATGAACCAAACTCAAATCAAAGAAACAATTCTTACAACTATTACTGAAATCATTGATAATTTCGAACCTGAAAAAGAATCAAAAAGTTCTTGATTCCATCTTTGTAGATTCTGCCATGATTATTTTGTGACACTGACAATAGCAGTTAGTGTGCGGTAGATCGTTATCCATTCTATAGTTGCATTCTTTTGTATGCTCTATCATCAATTTTTAAAATCCACTCTTGACATACTGTGCCCTTTTTAACATATTAAAAATAGTTGTTTAAAACTAGATAAAAAATTTAGATTTCTATGTTATTCTTTTGTAGGATCTTTGCTCAATATGTTTAGTACATGTTCTATGATTTGCTTTTGACCACCTTCATGTAGATCTGTTCTAACTGCATCAGAACCCATGCTAACAAAAATCAAATTATCGTCTCCCAGAGGAAATGTCATCCTTGTAATCTTTTCAAACGTTGCAACAGCGTATAATCCGTGTCCTATTTTTGGAGCTAATTCATTTCTGCCTTTCCATGCAACAGAAGCTCTTTTCAGTGATGCTGCAGTCTCATCTGCAGATAGATAATTTGTAATTCCTTCTCTGTGACTTGTAGCAAGTATGTTGCCTTCATTGTCTGTAACTATGCTGTGTCTAATGTTGACATCTGAATCCATTATTCTTTTCAAAAGAACAACAAAATCCATTATTGATGATTAATCTAAATATTACTTAAGCAATTCTGTGAATTTCATGCCTGATATTTTGCCGTAAAGAAATAATATCTAAATGACTTTCGAAATGGAGACTTTACTTTTAGTAAATTTTACTAATATCCATCTAACGGCTGCTTCAGGAATGGTCATTATTGCTAAAATCATTGCTAATGTTTCAGAAAACTCTGACAATAAATGATGCTCTGAATCTGCACTAAATACGTAAACTTGGGTGCATGCCATTCCGTCTCCGAAATACAATACAGTATGTGTAGGTGTGAAAAATGATTTTGGAGCACCTAACAAATGACTCGTAATGTCCTATCTGCCTCCAGAAATTTGTAAAACACTACCAAACAATGACGTGATTAAAACAATTACAATTAATTTTGATGTTGTTTTCACAGAAAGCAGACAAAATATTACTTTATGAATATAATTAATTTAAACAAAATAAAAATCTTAGAAATCTAAGATGATTCATAAATATTTTGCAATTTTTCCATTTTACATCTCAGATTAGACTGTCGTTGAAATTATTTTTTGGATATTTTATTCCTCTGAGATTAGCCAAGAAGCACCAATTGCATCTTCCCAGAATGTTTGATTATTGTCATTTTCCATGTTATAGCCTTGGCAAAATTTCTATTTAACAAAGATGAACGATTGATCAGTATCAATTCAGAGTACAAATTAGTAGTTGATTCTTTAAATTGATTTTAAATTATTGTTGTTACCCGACCATACCTGGTGACGATTCAATTCTAGAATTTTTTTGAATCTCACCATTTTTTATCTTTCAATTTGAGAATTTGCATTTTTTTCATAATAGTACTCTTGTTTTTTCAAATCTTTTTCAGAAATAATTCTACATTTTCTTATGGGTACTAATCTTGAGATTTGCTCATAGGTATTCATGTCTCTGACATCTGCAGCATACGCAATTTGTAATAGGGGTGATTTTTCCTCAATCATTGGCTTTGCCTGCTCATATCCTCCGCTTTGCCTCATTCCAGTTCTGAATAATCCTAAATGATTGCCCGTTTTTGACATTTGAGGATCTTGATAACAGCAAATTGCAAATTCACCACTGTCTTTTTCAATAATTGTTAATCTGGTAAATTTATCACTCCAATCTTCTACTTCTTTGGCCATCAGTATGGCTTCTTTTTTATCTTCAAATACTGTTGAAACCACCAATCTGTCTTTTTCATATGCCCATGAAATTCCGTAGAAATTCCTGTGCCAATCAATTTCAAAAGACATGTTTGTTATCTAAAAATTATCAAATTAATGCTTTTGAATTATGTTTTTTTGGAGGTTTGTATAGTAATCTCCATTTACAGATCATGCCATACAAAATTGATAAGGTCTATAGTGGAAATTTTGAAAATTAGTTATATTTTTTAATTTGAATTAAACAAACGTTAGGGAAATGATGAATTCTTCTTTTATATCTTGAGGTTATACTGTTAATGACGACTTCGTTTAGCAGTTTAGGCATGCTATAAACGACTGCTATTCCAAGACGTCTATTAATTTCGTTTTTTTATCAATGCTTCTTCTGGTGTTTTTTCTTTGTTTGCTTCCCAATGCCAGATATGATGTTTTTTCCAGTGTGTGTCTAGTTCTTCCGTGGTTGGTTCTTTTCCAAGTGGAGAACCGCATATTTTACACTGTATCATTATTTACATCCTTTACTTTTTTCTTTTTTGATCTAATTATTGGATGGCATTGTACCGGAAAGTTTTCATCATCATCCATAATACGGTGAGAAATTATACAAAATTAAGAGTTTGTTATTTTGAAATGGCAAATTTTGATTTTTTGTTTGCCCTATACTTGTCTCTCTTTCTTTTTCTCTCCAAACCCATTATTTCATATGTTTTCCCCCATGCACAGAGTTTCATTTCTCCTGAAATCTCATCATGAATTGACTCACATGATCCATTTGATAATAATTCACCAATAATCGTCCATGTCATATCTTCTGAAACCTCAAATTTGTAGGGAATTGTTGAGATCTTTGTAAAATATCCATTATTTGAATTCCTCAAAACAAACTGCTCAATTTTTTGCTCTACAGTCAAGCTAGGCTCTCGTTTTTTAAAATTTCTATATGGTTTTCTTTCAGACATTGTTTTATTTACTCTTATCTTGTATTTTAGATAAATCATTTAGCGTTAAGTGTATCTGGATCATTATTTCCTGACAAGTATTTATCAGATAATTTATCTTTCATTTTTTCATCAAATTCTTCTTGTAGTCTTGTGAGGTATATTTCAGCTTCTGTCTCATCTTCTGGTATGCCTGTATCTGTAGTGTAATTGAAACCAGTTGCTAAATGATAAAATTCTTCAAAAAATTCTTTGCAGTCAATTACATCTGCTTTATTATCTATGGATACTACCAAGCAATCATTATCAATTCTAAAATTCAGACATACTTCTTCTTCTATCATGACATCTGCCATTACGGCCATAAGGTGTGGTATGTATTTTTCTTCCAGTTTTCCTTGGTCATTATTTGCAATCCATAACTCGTTACCATCTAACAAATTATCGAAAGTTCTGACTGTGACATCTCGTATGTCTGAATCTGGATATGCCAGTTTTGACTTCCAAGATTCTACGGTACTTTTAGGCTTAACATATGCTACATCAAATCTTAAGTTTTCATTAATTTGCTCAAATTCCCATATCTGCTTGTTGGTCCACATTGGCGCAAATTTTTCAATCAATTTTCTTGTCATTTGATCCAATGATCTTTTCAATTTTTTTCTGTAGTTTAATCTTATCTGGAACTAAATTGTAACAAATACTACTTGACAAACATTTTGTTGTTTACACATAAAGACAAAAAGGATATTAAAAGTTCCTGAAATACTGAGTGAACAAAAAAAGGAAGATTGGAATCTATTTTAAATTATAACATGCTTAATTTTTAATTAATTATTGATTCCTGATTTGAGAAATTCAATAGTACATTCTGCCAATTCTTGATTAGAATGTTTTTTAATGTCATGTTTACAATTTGGACAAATACCTGCCTCTTCCTCAAAAAATTCATCGCTTATTTGTTTCATACAACATTCCATTAATTCCTCACTTGAATGTGATTCCATTGAAAGCTTACATGTAGGACACTCTGTCAAATTTATACAGTTTCATAATATTTCGTTGTTATTAAATTATATTTTGATTTTATGTTTTTTCATTATTTTTTAATTCAATTACAACATTTATAATTTATTTTTTTGAATAAAGGTTGATGACTTATATTTAATTTTTAAAATTATTAATGTAATCTTGAGTGAAAAATTTCAAAATAAATTATATTGTATTTGTAATGAACATGTTATTTTTGATGTAATTGATGAGATCGAATGTGACTGGGGAGTTCATTTAGTAATTCAGTGTCCAAAATGTGAGGAATTATTCTCTACGGACAAGGAATGTCCTGCATTTCAAAATATTTTAAAACTATTGAACAATAATCCCTCATTGTATTCAGATAAAGAAAAATCTGAATACCTATCTAATTCCCATCCAAATTAAAATTGTTACACACAGAAAAATTGATAATCAATGCATAAAATAATACAAAACTGAAAAATGTTTTTTCTTGGTGCGCATCAAAAATATTTGGGATTGTTGATAAACTGAACAATTAAGGTTTAAAATCAATAGAATGACTAATTAATGAAATCAATCAATTAAACAAATCGATGCAATTGTAGATTACTGGATTGTAATTCTAATTTTGAAATTGAGTTTTAATTATCCGAATAATAGAACTAATCCTACAACTAATGCAGCCACTGAAATTCCCATTGAAATATAAAATTTTTTCATCATTATCATTTGACTAAATTAACTAAAATTAATAGTTTAGATCTGTGAAAGCAAGCAAGCTTGATATCTTTTATCATCAGCCCTTTGGGGGTTACAGTTCGGATATCAAACCCGCAAACACCTTGCTTTCAATATTTGTATTGATTAGTATTTTCAAAAATTCTTAAAATAAAACACGTCTTAAATTTTAATCAAAAAGGGTTGAAAAAGTGATCCTTTTTTGATTCTTTATACATTTGAGCCTGTGATTTGAAAATTATTTCTTATAACTAAATTTATTCAACATATGGCGAATTTCTTAGTCTGATTTGTTTATTTTAAATTAAATCATATGTTTGATAACATATCTACACTTATCTTAACTGCCACATCCACTAATTCAATTATTGTCAAATACACTTTTTCAGAAATTTTTCTATTTGATAAAAGATAAAAGAATGATTTTATTCCAATAATGAGTAGTTCCTATCATGAGTGAGAATGTTGTTTTTAGTTGGGAACCTAATTTTCATCTTAAGTGGTCTGATTTTAAAGCCGAATCAAACCCTGCAATTTTTGAAGATTCTCACAGTGTAATAAAATACCGATTTACGTGGATTTTAGATTCTGATATAATCGATGAACAAATTGTTTTCTTGATTGAATATGTTCATCTTGTTGTAGAATTTAATCCTCTTTTATCTTGGGTTAGGCATTCTGAATCAAATGAGAATTTACTCAAACATGAACAGGGAAATTTTGATTTAGCTGAGATAGTTAAACGTGAAAATATTAAAAAATTACAAGATGCGTTTTATTCTAAACATTTTCCTACAAGGGGACAAAATGACGAACAAAGAAAACAGTTTGCAAAAGAAGATTCTGGAAAAATGATTGTAGATGAAGTCAACAAATTACAACAATTGTATGATAAAAAACGTCTCAAATATCAGGATGAAACAAATTTTGGTCAAAATGCATCAAAACAATCAGAATATGATTTAATTTTTAAACAATTAAGATTATAATTTATTTCACTATAGCGTCTGATTTGTATTATGTCTATTTTTTATGTCTATTTATGAAATCTGGAAGGCTATTTGAATTCACATGGAGTGAATTGTCTGAATTTAACTTAGGCTATGCAGAAAACAAATCTGATGTGTAAAAAACAAAACTGGTTCTTATAATTTTTGTATCTTAGACCATATCCTATGATGTCTAGGTTCTATTTTCAATAATTTTATTTTCAGAAATTGAATTAATGTAATTTACTAAACTTCTATAGTATTTTAAATGAAAATTCAAATCATTAATTTCTGTCTGTTTTAATTCTTCAAGCTCTGGACCAAAATCACTTTTGTTTGATTCAATATGGTTTAATGTATT
>JAOUAY010000215.1 GCA_029860565.1 Candidatus Nitrosopumilus sp. | reverse complement strand
TACTTAATTAGACTAATGGATAATGAAGAGAAACTTGAAAAAATGTGTCAAAAAATCATTAAATTAGATCCTAAAATGCGTTCAGCTAGGCACATTAGCAGCAGAGGTCATCTTACAGCCGGCGGGATGAAGGATGGAATATTTTCACTTGAAGCCCAAAAACAAGATGAAATGATGTTCATGGAACTTGCATTGCGTGTTAGAATGAGACACGAATTTGATGCTGAATTCGGTGAAGTTCATTTTTCAATGTCCTATCGAGATAAAATAATTGTCATGAGTTTTCCACTAAGTAATGATGATGTATTGCTGTTGTCATGCGAAAAAGATATCGATTTCAGTAAATTGGCATTTAAAGTTCTTAAAATTGTTGAGCCCCTGAAAAAATCTCCCACGAAAACATTCTGATCATAACAACTTAATTCTGCTTATTCAAATCATCATTACCTTTGGAACAGTACGTAAGTTGGTCTGAAATAGATTCGTTGATACAAGTATTGTCTGATCTTGTTTTAAAATCACCAAGAACTTTCTCTAGTATTTCAACTCTGAGTAGAGGAGGGTTGATACCTTCACGTTTATTGGCAGACCATCTGGGAATACGAACAATTTTTGTTGATCAAAAAATTATCTCTTCAAACTCATTGGTTGTTGATGATATTTTTGATTCTGGTGTGACCTTTGAGAAAATTTTATCCAAAATTGATGATCCATTACAATTATTTTTTGTAACTTTGTTTGTAAGACGTGGAAAAAAATATCCTCCTCAACTAGTCTATGCAGCAAAAACAAATGATGATGCTTATGTTGTTTTTCCTTGGGATGTATTAGAATTTAAAAATTCTCAAAAATAATATTTCTCTTTTATACATTCAGAAGATTTTATTCTTACTACCCATTCATTTTTGATCTTTTTTATTCATTGATCATTTTTCTCAATCCTGCACATCTATTTCTAATGGTTACTTCGGTAACCCCTGATGCAATTGAGATGTCTTTTTGTGATTTTACTTCTCCTGTACTAATACATGCAAGATAAAGCGCAGCAGCAGCTATTCCCATTGGGTCTTTTCCTGCGACTATGCCTTCCTCTTTTGCTTGATTTAAAATTTTAATTGCTTTACGTTTGCTTTTTTCACTTAATTCTGCAATGCTTGCAATTCTTGATACGCCTTTAACTGGATCAACTACTGGCATTTTTAATTCAAGTTCTCTGAAAATTAATCTGTAACATCTTGCAACATCTTTCCTTCTGATGTTTATTCCCTTAGCAATGTCATCTAAAGTTCTAGGTGTCTCTGTATTTCTACATGATGCATAAAGACATGCTGCAACTAACCCTTGGATTGAACGACCTCGAACCAATTTTTTCTCCATCGCTTTTCTGTAGATGTAAGCTGCTTTCTCAACTACTGCATCTGTTAATGCAAGTTTATCTTTTAGTTTGCCCATTTCATTAAGTGCATGTCTCAAATTTCTATCTGCAGATGAATGTGCTTGACTTCTACTGTCCCATGTTCTTAATCTTTCAATGGAACTTTTTATACCTGCAGATAATGGTTTTCCTGTTGCATCTTTGTTAGCTGCACCAATTACTGTTGATAAACCTCTATCATGCATTGTTAATGATGTTCCAGCACCTGTTCTTGCTTTGTTGCCTTCATCACTTGAAAATGAGCGCCATTCGGCACCTGTATCTACAATTTTATCTGTAACTACCAATCCACAATTACTACAAAATAATTCGCCTGTATTTTGATCTGTAACCATTTTTCTATCTCCGCAAGATGGACATCTTGGCTTTGCAATCATTGTATTTTTAAGCATAATGATGATGAATTATAATGATACCTTATTATCAATTTTACCTAATTTCTGAAGGTTAATTGTGTGTAGGTTAAGCTAATACTCATTCTGGTTTTTTATAATATGATCTGATTTCTTAGAATTTAGCAAAGAATGCCCTATACATAATGTGATGTATATGATGAATACGTGGCATTTTTTTATTCATCTGGATTTTTGAATATAATTTATTTTTAATTTGTACTCAATTTGAATTCATATTTACTTTAATTTGATAAACCATGTCTAATTCAGAAAATCTTTAATTCGTCAATAATCCCATGTTTTTGTATGGTGAATGTAGGTACAGGAAAAATAATATATGATCTACGTAAAAAAATTCAAGAAATTCAAGTAGATTTAGATCAATTAGGCCCATTTCCTTC
>JAOUAY010000214.1 GCA_029860565.1 Candidatus Nitrosopumilus sp. | reverse complement strand
AATTCCAATGTCTGTGGTTCTCTCAATACTGCTATTTTTGATGATGGACTCCATAGCATCAATAGATTCATCATTGTTCATAGAACTAGATGAAGACAAAGAGCAGATTCTATCCCTGATTGGACCCATGTTAGGATATGTGGGACTGTTTGTCATTGTTGCAATTGCATTTGTGGTCTGGATTTTTGTCGTGTCAGTAAAGGCAGTAAAAACGGTTAACGGATTTGGAACTGCAAAGGCATTTGGTCTAATAATTTTAGTTATGATCATATCATCTATTGTGACTGCTCCATTTGGCACGTGAGTTTATGAAATCAGTTGTTTATTTTAAATTCAATCATACTAATGAAAAATAGTTTTTCTTTTTTACAAATAGCGATAAAAATTTTCAGATAAAATTTTACAAAACATTAGATACCCAAGACATGGATTTTTGATATCTGTTGGACATATTCTCATATTTGATATCAATACAGAGATTCCAAGACACTACTTTAGGAGATATATTACAAGCGTGAGATTTCAACATAGTTGAAAATCTTTCATCATTCTTTTCTTGTAGATGCTTCTATTGACAAGGTATGGGATTTCTATACAGATTTACACCATTTACAAGTAATCACTCCAAAAAAATTGGATTTCAAGATAATAGAATCAAACAGTAAAAAAATAACTCTGGGACAAACTGCTTATTTTTCAAGCAAGATACTGATTCGCATAACTTGGAAAACCAAAATCACAGTTTGTAAGCCATACACATACGTCGATGAAATGAATAATGCGCTATTCAAAAGATGGAGGCATACACATGTTTTTCATAAAATAAACGAAAATCAGACAAAAGTAACAGATGAGATTGAATTTGAACTACAGTATGGGTTTATTGGAAAAATGTTTGAACGGTATGCTCTAGATAAACTCAAAAAAATCTTTGCGCATAGACAACAGGCAACAATCGAATATTTGAGCAATCTTTGAAATTCAAAGATAGTTATTCATTAAAAATAATTTCAAACAAATCCCTAGAGAAGGATTATCAATTTGGTTCAAATCTACAATAGAGACTAATCTATTAAAATTCCATTTTTGAAATTTGATTATAATATACAATAATTTGTCATAGCCGACTTACTTGAGATTAAAAATAACTAACAAGAATTTAACCGTGATAAAAATCATATAAATCCAAAAATTATTATTTCAACTTTATTGTAATTTCTTCTCCATTCCCAATAGGTGTTGTTATAGTTCGAAGTTTTGGATTTTTCTTAAGATAATCTGAAAAAAATTTCATATCTTGTTTATATTTTTCAGGATATAACATATTGTCCGTAATGATCACCCCTCCAGCAGATACCATTGGTAAAATCAAATCAAAATATTCTATAACATTTTCCTTGTCGGCATCAATTAGGACAAAATCAAAAAAATCTTTGTATTCTTTTTGTAAATTTAATTCTCTTAGTATTTGTATTGCCAATCCCTCTTTTATGATAATTGCATCTGCAATTCCAGCTTTTTGAAAATTCTCCTTTGCCCTTTTGATCTTATTTGGATTTTGCTCAATTGTAATGATTTTACCTGATTGCTCATAGATAGCCTCAGCACACCATATGGTTGAATATCCTGTTGACATCCCAATTTCAAGCATATTTTTTGCATTTTTTAGACGTAAAATCATGTTTAGTAACTCCCCCGTCTCTTTTGTAATTGCAAGCATTCTGTCTTCAGGGGCAACATTGATTTGTCTTAATTTTTCCAGCGTTGACTGTTCTTCTAATTTCTCAAGGATGTTGAAAATTGACTTTATCATACCGTATTTGTAATTTTAAAATAATTTAACCATGTCTTCATGCATTACAATCTTGACTTAAAATTTAGTGTAAAACTCAAAGGTATCTAACTTTTGCTACCTACCCCATCTTCATCAAATCTAGGAGGATCTGGTGGTAAAAATGTGAATCTTTTTTGTAGAATATCTTTGCAATCCAAGTCAGGTAAACTAGAAGGAATGCAAAAATCAGAATAGGAAGGATCACAATCATTTTGAGTATCTTGAACAGATATGCTAGATTCAGAAATAGAATTTACTACATGTCCGTGTTTTTGTACCCAAGAGTGATTTGAAAATCCACAATGTAACTAGTCCTCGTAAAAAATCCAGGACAGTCCTTGTACTTCTTCCCAACTGCTTGATTTGTTTTGATTATCTTGATTGCTCATGATTAGTATT
>JAOUAY010000061.1 GCA_029860565.1 Candidatus Nitrosopumilus sp. | reverse complement strand
AATCCGAATGCCTTATAATCTCAGAATGGTTTTTTGCAAAAAATGTAAATCCTTTATTGCACCCGGAATTAATTCTAGAATTCGCTTAGGGCGAGCATCTGTTAAGTCGATCAGAATTTCTTGTAACTTGTGTGGGCATACTTATCGTAAAATTATACCTCAATGATTTATAAGACGATTATTGATTTTTTGATTTTATGGCAAAGGTATACGATGTACCCGCAGATGTGTTGATAGGAAGACTAGCAGATGTTCTAAAGAATGAAGACATTCCTGCACCTTCGTGGATTCCATTTGTCAAAACCGGAGCTCATGCAGATAAACCACCACAAGATAGAGAATGGTGGCAAACTAGATGTGCTTCAATTATGAGAAAAATTTACCTTAATGGTCCGATTGGAGTTAATGCTTTAAGAAATGATTATGGTGGTGGCAAACCATCTGGATATGGGGCTGCTCACCATAAAGATGCTGGTGGTGCAATTATTCGTAATGCAATTCAAGGATTAGAAAAGCTTGGTTATGTAGAAAAAGTTGAGAAGAAAGGACGTATCATATCTAAACAAGGAATGCAAAAACTTGATAGATTATCAACAGAAATTCTTAAAGAATTGATTGTCGAAAATCCTCTTTTGAAAATATATTCTTAGATTTAAAATGAGTTTTCCAGAATCTAACGAGCCACCGCCTCATGATAATACTAATCATGAATTAGCAGCACAAAAAGAACAAATCCTAAAACAAGTTCTTACACCTGAAGCTAGAATGAGACTAAACAATATCAAAATGGTCAAACCTGAATTATCTGATATGGTTGAACAATATCTGATTGGTATGGCAACTCAAGGAAAAATTCCAGGTCAGATCAATGATGAACAATTAAAACAAATATTGCTCTCTACACAGCAACCCAAACGTGATTTTAAGATAAATCGAATATAATATAGAAAAAATATAATTATGGGTAAAAATCTGGTTAATACATGAAAGCCGTTGTATACAATGAATATGCACCAGATGATAATTATTCTAAAATCCTCAAAGTCCAGGATATAGATGACCCAAAACCAAAGTCAGATGAGGTAATTTTTACCAATAAGGCATCCGCCCTAAATTACAATGATATTTGGGGAATGAGGGGGGTACCAGTAGCAGTTCCACTTCCACATGTCTCCGGTTCTGATGTTGCCGGTGATGTAATTGCGGTAGGTGAAGACGTACAAAATTTCAAAGTAGGGGATAGAGTTGTATCTCATTCTAATTTAGCCTGCAGAGTTTGTAAAGCATGCACAGACGGCAGAGAATTTGATTGTGTAAAGAGACAGGTATGGGGATTCCAAACAGGACCACTTTGGGGAGCTTATTCTGAACAAATACACTTACCAGAAGTCAACGTTTCAAAAATTCCAGACAATCTATCATATGATCAAGCAGCAGCTGCCTCCATGACACTATTGACATCATGGCACATGTTAGTTGGTCGTGCAAAGATCACTCCAGGACAGACTGTCTTAATTATGGGTGGTGGTTCTGGAGTAGGAAGCTTTGGAATTCAAATAGCAAAGTTATACAACTGTGACGTCATTGCTACTGCAAGCCCAGACAAACTAGACAAATGTCTAGAACTTGGAGCAGATTATGCAGTAGATCACAGAAAAGACGATTGGCAAAAAGATGTCTTTAAAATTTCAAAAGAAATAGCCAAAACAAAAGGTGAGGCACCAGGAATCGATTTGACCTTTGATCATATTGGTCAGACTCACTTTAACAAACAGCTTACACTACTCAAATATGGTGGAACTTTGGTTTCATGTGGTGCAACAACAGGTTATGATGCAAAAATTGACCTAAGACATGTATTCTTTAAAGGATCTAACATCTTGGGTTCCACTCAAGGGACAAAAGCCGAACTTGACCAAGGTCTGTATTGGATGGGTCAAGGCAAAATAAAAGCTGCGATTGATTCAACTTACACATTTGAACAAGCAGCAGAGGCACATACTAAGATGGTGACCGGAAAAGGTCTCTTTGGCAAAATCTTAATGAAGCCAGAGGGCGCCTAATCATTTAATGACACAGCTTTTCAGAAGCCTCATTTTTGTTCCAGGTAACAACTCGAGGTTTCTTGAAAAAGCTAAAAATTTAGATGCTGACATTGTTTGTTTTGATCTTGAAGATTCAGTTCCAGATGATGAAAAAATTAATGCACGAAAACTAATAAAATCTGCATTAAAATCTAGAAAGTCTTATGAATCTTCAATTTTTGTACGTACAAATTCTCCAACTTCAGGAAAAATTCCTCTAGATCTTAAAGAAATAGTTCAAAAAGGAATTGATGGAATTGTTATTCCAAAGGTAAACAATATCCAAGAAATGAAAAAAATTGAGAAGTTTTTATCTGAATTGGAAAATACACGCAAACTAAAACCAATTCAAATTATCCCTTCCATAGAATCATCCGAAGGAGTAGTTAACACGTTTAACATTGCATCATTTGGAAAAAGGGTTTCTGCTGTAGTTTTTGGAGTGTTTGATTTGTTAAATGATTTAGGAGTTGAATACACTAAAAATTCTGAAGGATCTAAATATTCAAGAAGGAAAATATCTGTCGATGCACATGCAGCCGGAGTAGCAGTAATAGATGCAATTTGGCAAGATCTTAACGATTCTAAGGGATTGGAAAAAGATTGTAAAATTGGTAAAAGTCTAGGCTATTCGGGTAAAAGTATCATACATCCAGATCAAATTTCTGTAGTACACAGATTATTTCATCCAAATCAAAGTGAAATTTTATGGGCTGAAAAAGTCTGTAAAATCTATCATGAATCCACTAAGAAAGGAAAAGGTGCTACTACAGTTGATGGAAAAATGATAGATGAAGTTCATTTCAAGCAGGCAAAAGCACTTTTAGAACTTGTAAAATGATTGATTTACTTGATCCTTCAGATATAATTACTAGAATGTTCAATGCTGAAAAATATGATGAACTGTATAATTATTGTAAAAAATTACTAGAAAAAGATCCTAGCAACATGGTTGCACTACAAAATATTTCACTATCTTTGATTTATTTAAAAAAATATGATGAGGCTATTACTTATTGTGATAAAGTTCTAAAAATAAACAATTTAGATACTTATGCATTAAAAAATAAGATTTATGCTCTTGAAAATTTAAAACAATATGAACAAGTTTTAGATTTATGTAAACAAATCCTTTCAACTAATTCAAAGGATATTTGGGCCCTGAACAGCATGGGATTGTCTCTTAATGAATTAAATCGCCATCAAGATGCTCTTGAATACTATGATACATCTCTATTAATAGATCCAAACGATGTAACTGCTTTAATGAATAAGGCGATTTCCCTTAGTCATCTTGGTAATTATAAAGACTCAATCCACTATTATGATCAAGTCCAAATGATTGATTCTAAATTAAAAGAGATACCACTTGCTAAATCTAGATTATTTGAAAAATTAAAAATGCAAGATGATGCATTTTTAGCTGCACAGGGTGTACTTAACAAAGATATGGAAAAAATCAAAAATGATGCTAAAGAAAATAAGTGTTCTGTATTTCACCAATTTTGTGAAGATGAATTTAAGAAATCTAACACTGGATAATCATCTGTATCACACAGACAATTTTCATAAAAATTGAATTTTAGATTAGCATATAGTGTTATATGACTTGGAAGATATATTCTATCTTTCTGGTAATATTATTGGAAAACTAAATTTGATTATTTTATGTATAAATGATTTTATACATATAAGCTATATGTGATTTAATGTTTACTGGTATTGTTGAAGGAATTGGTAAAGTAGAAAAAATTTCTAAAAACACAAAAAATAGAAGTGCTATTCAAATGACTGTTAATCTTGGAAAACATGCAAAGGGCTTAAAGATTGGACAAAGTGTTGCTCTGAATGGGGTTTGTCTTACTGCAACAAAACTTTCTAAATCAAGTTGTATTTTTGAAATGATTGAAGAGACGACAAAAAAAACTGATCTTGGAAATTTAAAAGTTGGAGGAATTGTAAATATTGAACGAAGTTTAAAAGCTGGTGAACGATTAGAAGGACATTTTGTTTTAGGTCATGTTGATGGTGTAGCAATAATTAAAAAAATTCTAAAAAAACCTAAAGAAGTTCAAGTTTGGTTTAAAGTTCCTAAAAAACTGTCAAAATATGTAGTAAAAAAAGGCTCTATCGCAGTAGATGGAATTAGTTTAACTCTTGTTGATGTTAAAAATACGCTCGCATCAGTCTCATTAATTCCTCATACCATTGATGTTACAAATTTTCATACCAAAAAAGTAGGAGATAAAGTTAATATTGAAACTGACATTCTTGGAAAATATATTCTAAAATAAAATCAATTACTTACAATTTTAGTGGTACTTACCAATTTTATAGTAAACTTTATAATTAGATTAACAAATTTTTTCTTATGTCTCTTGAGTCCGCATTACAATCATTGAAACATGGTGAATTTGTTCTATTGTTTGATTCTGCTGGACGAGAAAATGAAATTGATATGGTAGTAGCTGCAGAATTCGTTACACCCGAACATGTTGCAAGAATGCGTCAGTACGCTGGTGGATTATTATGTATTGCAATTGATAATAATTTTGCAACATCTCTTGAATTACAATATATGCATGAAATACTTTCTGATTCTTCAATTTCAAATAAAGAGATGATTATGGGATTAGCACCTTATGGTGATCACCCAACCTTCTCATTATCTGTAAATCATTACCAAACATACACTGGAATTACTGATAAAGATAGGGCATTAACAATTAGTGAAATGGCTAAAATTTTCAATGTTGAAAATAAGCAGAAAAAATTTGCATCTTCTTTTAAAACTCCCGGACATGTTCCTTTATTGATTGCATCCAAAGGCTTGTTAGCCGCACGTCAAGGACATACAGAAATGTCTGTTTATCTAGCTCAAGTTGCTGGTTTAACTCCAGTCACTGCAATTTGTGAAATGATGGATGCTGAAACATACACTGCATTATCAGTAGATAAAGCAGAAAAATTTGGAAAACAAAATGGAATTCCATTAATTGATGGAAAAGAACTTTTAGAATACGCTAAGGTGAATTAGTTTTGAATATTGCTATAGTAGTTTCGGAATTCAATGAAAAAGTGACATCTAGAATGCTTGCTGTATCCCAAGAAAAAGCAAATTCAATGAAATTAACAATATCATATACATGCATGGTTCCTGGAGCATATGATATGCCCATAATTGTAGATTCGTTATTGAAAAAAAAAGATGTTGATGCGGTAGTAACTTTGGGTGCTATAATTAAGGGACAAACAAAACACGATGAAGTGATCTCTCATTCTGCAGCTCAGGCCTTAACTAATCTGTCATTAAAGTATCAAAAACCTGTTTCTTTAGGGATATCTGGTCCTGGAATGCAGGAAAGACATGCTTATGCTAGAATTAGACCTGTTGCAGAACGTGCAGTAGAAGCTGTTGTAAAAATATCTGATGAACTAATGAGGATCCAAAAATGATTCAACTTAGTATCTTAAAAATTACTGAATATGGTCCTTGGACATTAACTTTAGGAAGTGATAGAGAACATGAGCTTCAAATGCTTCAAGCATCACTTTACAAAGAAGTACAAAAATTATTTTCTGATAAAAATTGTATAGTTTTTCTTAACAGGGCTGATGAATTTTTTGTGGTTTCAAATGGTTTAGAATTGGAAGATCACATTCAAATTCAAAGAACACTTGAGAAACTATTTGATATCCGATTAAATATTTCGATTGGCTATGGTGACTCTCCCTTTGAAGCTAATTTGAAGGCATATGAAGGAAAAAAAAATAAAATCATGTTAAATATAGAACATAATATTTTTGGTTTTGTCAACAGTAAATCAAAATCACAAATTTCAATCATGCATTTAGATGTAGATAATCTTACTTCAAGAAGACAAACTAATTCCCCTTATGAGATTTCATCGATAATTTTTGAATTGTACTCAAAAATGTCAAAATTCTTTTTAGAAAAAAATTCTCTGACATTTTTTATGGGAGGTGATAATTTTATGGTGATATCAAATGATGATGCAAAAAAATCTGTACAGGCTTTTATTAATATGATCAAAAGTGATGACAAAATTTCTTTGAATTGTGGAATAGGTAATGCAACTACAGGCAGAGAGGCAGTAAAATTAGCCACAAAATCCCTCGATACTATACGTGAAATTCGAGATTCAGGAAAAGAAAAACCTGAAGTTTACGAATTGTCATGTTAATTAAAAATATTAGTATATTGTCTGGTCAAGAATTAGATTTTGTTTTAAATACTAATGTCAGAATTCAAAATAAACTATTTAAAAAAATTCAACCAAAAATGAAATCAATTGTTAAAGAAAAATCTATAGATTGTGAAGGCCTTTTAATGATTCCTGGATTCATAAATGCTCATACACACATTGGAGACTCAATTGGAAAAGATATCACTTTAAACAGTTCTGTTGATGAAAAAATTCATCCTGTTTTTGGTGCTAAATCAAAAATCCTAAAGAATACTTCTCACGAGAATTTAGGTAATTTTATGAAAAATACGTGTCATTCAATGATTAGAAAAGGCATTACTACTTTTGTTGATTTTAGAGAAGGTGGATTAGATGGTGTCATATTACTAAAAAAAGTGCTATCTGACATACCTTTACGTTCAATAATTTTAGGTCGTATGGAATATTATCAAGGAGCCTCAGAAATTAAAAAAAATCTGCCTTTTCCTAAGGAAAAATCTACTGAATTTTTTGCATTACTTAAAAAATGTGATGGAATTGGTGTTAGTGGTGCAAATGAGAATAGCACTTCGGTGTTAAATCATTATTCAAAAATATCAAAACTTAGAGCTATTCATTCTTCAGAAACCAAACAAAGT
>JAOUAY010000213.1 GCA_029860565.1 Candidatus Nitrosopumilus sp. | reverse complement strand
CGTTGTGGAAAAAATTCCATGCTGACTGACAATGTCACTGGAGAACGATTCTGTGGAAAATGTGGCTATGTGATCACTGAGACGCTACAAGATTCAGGACCTGAATGGAGATCATTTTCAAAAGAAGGAGGGGCTGATCCTACTAGAACTGGAGCTCCAACATCACTTGCAATGCATGACAGGGGACTTGCAACTATTATCAGTCCGATGAACAAAGATTCTTCTGGAAAACCACTCACATCCACTATGAAGAGCACCATTGAAAGACTCAGAACATGGGACAGTAGAAGTAAAGTAAATGCATCTTCTGATAAAAATCTCAGACAAGCATTGAGTGAATTATCTACACTAAAAGACAAACTTTCACTTTCTGATGCCGTAATTGAAAAAGCATCATACATTTACAGAAAAGCATTAGAGAAAGGTCTTGTAAAAGGTCGTTCCATTTCAGCTCTGATTGCAGCTTCTCTTTATGCTGCATGCAGAGACACTGAAACTCCTAGGACTCTAAAAGATGTTGCAGATGCTGGTAATATTAAGAAAAAAGATATTTCGAGATGTTATAGAATATTGCATCAGGAATTAGAACTAAAAATGCCAGTGGTAGATCCAGTTCAGTGTGTTGCAAGAATTGCAAGCTCTATTGGAATTACAGAAAAGACAAAACGGTTTGCAGTAAAAGTGCTCAAAGACGCACAGGCGCATGAGGAATCTGCAGGAAAAGATCCAATGGGATTGGCAGCGGCAGCACTGTATTTGTCATGTGTCAAAAATGGTGAAGACAAGACCCAACGGGACATTGCAGAGGCTGCAAATGTCACTGAAGTAACGATTAGAAATAGATACAAAGGTCTGAGATTAGACCAAAATATGGATATGATGGGAGGTAAATGAGGGGATATGACTCAAACAAAACCTATAATTGCAATAGTCAATGTTGTGGCTTCTGCAACAATAGAACAAAAACTAGATCTTGTAGACATAACAAAAAAATTTCCTGCAGTAGAATATCATCCAGAACAATTCCCAGGTGCAGTTTTTAGACTAAAAAACCCTAAAACCGCTACACTACTTTTTGGTTCAGGAAAGATGGTATGTACAGGAGCTAAATCACAGGAATTGGCAGAAACTGCTGTATTTGAAGTGGTAAAAATCTTGCGAAAAGGGAAAATCAAAATCAAAAATGATCCTATAGTCTCAATACAAAATATTGTCTCATCCATTAATCTTGGTGGTAAAGTTAACCTAGAACAGGCAGCCAGAACTCTTCCTAGAAGTATGTATGAACCCGAACAATTCCCCGGATTAATTCATAGGATGCTTGACCCAAAAACTGTAATTCTAATTTTTGCATCAGGCAAATTAGTTTGTGTTGGAGCTAAGCTTGAAAAAGATGTTCATCGCTCTGTAAATCAAATCCATGCTCTACTTGAAGAAAAAGATTTGATGGTCTATGACTAGAATATTCTAAATTAAGAACTGTTTTTATCATCCTGAAAAATAATTATTTTTGTAAAAAGATTATAAAATTAATAATACTCTTTGTGGATGTAACACCACTTCCAAATATTTTCTGGCACTGCTTTCATTACTACATGCCCCGTTTCTTCAAAGTGCTTTGTTGCATGTTTCCCAATTGATGAATCACAACAACCTACATGCCCACAAGTCAGACACATTCTAAGTGCGACTACTGGAAGATGTTCTTTTTCACACTCTTCACAATTTTTAGTATTTTGAGATATATTTTTTTCTTGAAGAAAATGTTCGCATTCTTTTGGCATGTCAGAATTTTTTTAAAGTATTTTTGTATCTTTTTATGGATTCAATTATCACATCTTTGGCTTCTTTAGCTGTTTTCCAACCTAATATCTCTACTTTTTTCCCTTCCAACTCTTTGTAAACTTGGAAAAAGTGGGCAATTTCTGAACGATGATGATCTTCCATATCTGCAATATCTACAGTATGTAAATATCTGGGATCATTTGTTGCAACACAGATTATTTTATCGTCTGATTCCCCATCATCCTTCATTTGGAGTAATCCTATAGGTCTTGCTTCAATTAATATTCCTGGGTATGTGGGATTTGTAACCACAACTAATGCATCAAGTGGATCCCCGTCTTCTGATAATGTTTGGGGTACAAGACCATAGTCTCCTGGATAGTGAAATGGTGAGAATAATACTCTATCGAGTTTTATCATGTTGTGCTTTTTATCATATTCGTATTTGTTCATAGA
>JAOUAY010000060.1 GCA_029860565.1 Candidatus Nitrosopumilus sp. | reverse complement strand
GCGTTTTTTCTAAATCTATTGGGTTGTCCATTTACAAACTAATTTGCTTGAGGTGTTGCTTTTAATTCGTATGAAGGCCAAGTATTGTACAATTCCTCTACTTCTTTCATATCTGAATCTGAAATATGTTTTCCATCTGACATTTGGGCATAATTGACAACTTCTTCTTCACTGATCATAGTTGGAAGTACTGTTGCAAATCCTTTCTTTGTCATCATAAACTTCATTGCAAATTCTGTAATGTTTAACCCGTTTCTATCTGCAATTGGTCTGAACTGTTCAACTTTCTCTAATGATGCTTTAAGCCATTCTCTTTTCCTTACTGATCTATGATCATTGTCATCAAATTTTGTATCTGCATTGACTTTACCTGTTAAAATCCCTGATGCTTCTGGGACTCTAACTAAAATTCCAACATCTTTTTCTTCTGCTTTTCTCATCAATTCATTTCCTGGAGTCTGTTCCAGAATATTGTACACTGTTTGAACTGCACTAAGATTTGGCTTGTCCATTGCTTCCATGCCTTCTTGAGTCCATCCTATTGCAGGACCTAATGCAATTTGATATGTTTTGATGGAACCTTCTTTGATAAAACTATCTAATACGTTGAAAATAGAATCATTTCTTACGTCTTTTAATTTTGGATTATGTACACCATACATGTCCACATGATCTGTTTGTAATCTTTCTAAACTATTTCTTAATGCCATTCTTGTATAATCTTCATCAAATCTCTGTGGAAGTTCTTTATGTCCTATTTGTTCAACGTCACTAAAATCATAACCATATTTTGTAGAGATAACAATCTCGTCTCTCATATCTTTGAAGACATCGCCGATTAATTTTTCACTTAAACCCTTGCCATACAAATCCCCAGTTTCAAAGAAATTAATTCCTACGTCATATGCTTTTTTGAGCATTCTTTTTGCTTCATCTTCCTCAATTTTTTTACCCCACCAATCAAGAGCGATGGCCCATGCACCAAATCCAATCTCTGAAATTTCAATGTCTGTTTTTCCTAGTTTATTGTATTTCAAAACTATTTTTTGATCTAAAATTTCAGCATTTATGTTTATCCAAGATTTGCATCTGTGATACTTGATTTTTAAATAATTTGAAGGCTTATCCTAAACTGGAAATCATTGAGACGATGTCTTTTTTCACACAGACGATCATCGGTATGTCGTTTTTAACATATGATGATACTTCTGTTTCCCTCAAATCCATGATCAAATCTTGGAAATCCCTAATGTCATCCACTTCAAATGCTAGCATGAAATCTTCATCATGAATTCCAAAAGAGTATGTGGTATTGAGAACAACTTGTGGATATTTTTTACTAACTTCAATATGTTCATCCATAATTTTCTGTCTTTTGTCTTGAGGTAGCAGATACCATTCTCTTGTTTTTGTAAATGGATAAACTATAACGTGTTTTTTTGATTCCATTCCAGTTAGAAAACCCTGCTCTTTTCTTGCTCCTTGGACGTAAATTGAAGGCCTAGTACATGAGAGATAAGTCATTGATGGAATAATGTATTTTCCAAAAACAGTCTTGTAGATTTTTTCAATTACTTTTTGAATCTCTTCAATTGATTTTCCTGCAAACCAAAACAAAAAATCAGCATCATCTCTTAGGCCTAAATTTGAATATGTTCTAAACATTATTCCTGAATTGTTAATTACATTTTCCACCTCTTTTGCAGATTCTTCCTTTGCTAGATCTGCCATCCATCTCCATTTTGGATCTACTTTGAAAAATGAAAAGTTGAAATAATATTGTTCATCTTTTTCTGACATATTATTTTTAATTTTGAAACCCTATTTAAACAAAAACTAGATTTTCTATTAAAGAATCTCGATAATTTTTTCTGATGATTTATGTCCTGATTTTATTTGAACCAAATTTGTTGATATTTCGAAATGTTTTGCAATTTTTTTAATTAACTCTTTGTTTGCTTCTCCTTTGATGGGTTTTGATTTTATTCCATCCTGATTTGATTCTCTTTTATTTCTAGAAATTCTTTAGAAAATTCTACTTGAACTTTATAAATCACTAATTTTTTAAAAATACACTCTGGTTAAATTTGAGTCGGTTGAGTGAACAGTCAGTTTTTTTAAATAGGTTTTTTTGCAAAATCTCTAGGCATTCATGTTGGGTGTTAAATCTGAATAAATTTGATTATGCTGATTGTTCCAAAGCCCATTCATAGCCTTCTGCTTCTAGTTTATCTGCAAGGGATGCATCACCTGTTTTCAATACTTGACCTCTGGCAAACACGTGTACAAAATCTAATTTGTCTAAGAATTTTAAAATTCTGGCATAGTGGGTAATTATGATTACTGTTGCATCTTTACCTGAGACTTTACTTATTGCTTGAGCTACTGATTGAACCGCATCAATATCTAATCCTGAATCTGGCTCATCCAAAATTGAAATCTTTGGTTTTAATACTGCCATTTGTAATACCTCTGCACGTTTTTTCTCCCCCCCTGAGAATCCTTCATTAAGATATCTTGAAAGAAATTCTTCTTTTAATCCAACTTTTTCTAGATTCTCTTTAAGATATTTTTGAAACTCTCTTACGGTGATGAAAACTTCTCTATCATCACCTTCAAGTGCTTTACTTAGAGAATTGTATGCTGTTCTAAGAAAATGGGAAAATCCTACCCCTGAAACTTCTGTTGGATATTGAAATCCTAAGAATAATCCTTTCTTTGCTCTTTCATCTGCAGATAAATCTAAAATGCTTTTTCCATCTAATAAAATATCTCCTTTAGTGACTACATATTTTGGATGTGCAAGTAATGTGTAAGCTAATGTACTTTTTCCTGAACCGTTTGGTCCCATAATTGCATGTACTTCCCCCGGACCTGTTTTCAAATTAACGCCTTTAAGAATCTCTTTGCCTTCTCTTGTTACGTGAAGATCTTTAATTTCTAACACTGCCATGTTGCAAATTATTTTGTTTCTATATATAATACAGACGAAATTTAGCTAATCCTAACGGGATTGCTAGATAATAAAATAAGAAGGGGGGGGGGTATAATTATTTGGCCAGAGATGGTCTCAAAGTAATTTTGAGTTTGTAGCATGTTAGAATTTCTTTACATCTATTTCTGATGGTAACTTCTGTTACTCCTGCAACACTTGAAACGTCTCTTTGTAGAACGTTTTGTCCAAGTAGAACTGATGCCACATACAGATATGCTGCGGCAATTCCATTTGGAGCCTTCCCATCAGCAATATTGCTATCTTTAGTTTTTTCTGCAATTTCCAAAGCCAGTCTTTCAACTCTGACTTCTGTTTGCGTCACATTTGCTATTTTTGAGATGTATTTGTCCATAGTTAGGACCGGGGCATGTACTTGTCCCATTTCCATTACCATGGTTCTATAGTATCTTGCTGCAAGTTTTGTTTTTGATTTAACGTCTTTTGACGGACAAATTCCTCGACAAATTTCTTCTAATGATCTTACTACATCACATTGTTTGCATGCCATGTAAATTGTAGCTACTGTAATGCTAACTACTGATTTTCCTTTCACATCAACATGTTCATCTAAGTTTCTGTATATCATAGAAGCAGTTTCCAATACGTTCTTTGAAAGATTAAGACCGTCGCATGTTTCGCCCATTTTTGCTAAAACATTGGCAAGTCTTCTTTCTTTTGGTGAGGAAACTCTTACTCTTTGTTGCCACTTTCTGAGATTGTGCATTTGACTTGCAACTTCACGGTTTATTGTTTTACCGCTAAAGTCTTTTGCACTGATTGAAATCTCAGTGGTTATTCCCAAATCGTGTTGAGAATATGTTGTTTGTCCTGTTGCTCTTGCAAGCTTCATCTTGTCTTCAAAATTTGAGCTTATTGTTTCTGGACCATAATTTGCAATCTGATCATCGACGACAACGCCACAACCAGAACAAATTATTTCACCATTCTGCATGTCATCTACTAATGTAGATTTACATTCAGGACAGTTTTGTTTTTCTAGTATGTTCATTATTTTTTTCTCCTAAATTTTTTTGGTTTATTAGCAGGAGATTCTTCTGACGTGAAAACACTTTTGCCGATATATTTTTTGATATTATTTGTTAATGGCGTTGCTGATGCAAATGGTCTACTTACTGGACCAATCATTTCATTTACTTTTGCAACTCTAGTTCCTTTTTCGTCACAGAGTATCTGCCCTTCAACTAACTCTTTTGATAGTTGAATGATTACCCTGCCACTACCGGCTAGGTGCATTATTTCGCCTACCTCCTGCAATTATAATGCTAAAGATCGTATTCTTATCATAGACTCCTGTCAACTTTACTTTAGCTAAGAGCTAGATTTGATTTTATTTTGATTGCTTGGATCTTTTTGACACTAACTTTTCTGAAATTTTGTTAAGAATTTTTGTCTTGGGGGATCCTTTTGGCACGATAACATATCCCGACCTGACAAATGGTCTTTTAGGAAATCTTACTTTGTCATCTGATTCTGTAATCTCAAAACCTCCTTCTTTTGTAGCATCCATTAATTCTTTTAATGAAGGATCAAAAACACATTTTTCCAATCCTAAGCGTCTGCCCTTTGATTTTTTTAAATTCTTGTTGAAATAATCCAACCAGATTACGACATGCTCGTAATCTTTCATTTTATTCCTTTAGTAAAATTGCGTTAACTATTCCGTTTTGTCCTGGTTTTGAAACTACTCTGCACTTACCTTCTTGTGTTTCAAGAATTGCACCTTTAGTGATGATCCCACGTCTTTTGTAATCATTGTTTGTAGCATTTTCTAATACTTTGATAATTTTTGATTTCTTCACTTTACTTTCTCCTGTTGATAAATTAACAAAATCAATTGATTTTAAAGCTGTTTTATTATTATTTCCACGAACTCTTCTTGTTATAGTAAGCTGAGCTCCGTTTGTTGGCTCGTTTGGATATCTATCAGTTTCATATTTCCTTCTAGTTCTGAGTGGAATTCTTCTTCCCCCCGTTATTTTACTGGTTGATAAATTCTCTACTGATTTTCTCACAAAATAATGTGCGAATTACTCTAATTTATACAAAACGCAAAAAGTTAGCCGTGAGTTAAAATTCTATTTAGTTTGGTTCTGTAACCATTTGTTTGGCGTTTATAGTTTGTTTGGCACTTGCAGTTTTTCTTACTTTGGAGAATAATCTTTGTTTTAGATCTTCTGTATCTCCTTGAATGCCAAAATATTTTTGGAATTTTTCAGTTGTTGTGTAAATTTTCATTCGTCCTACATTTTGATGACTGATGTAATCTAACTGCCGTAATTCTTTTAGATGTGAATATACTCCTGAACCCCTTGTTTCAACAAGCTGTTTTGATGAAATAGGTTGCATATATGCAATGTATGAAAGTGTCTTAAGTGTAGCATTTGGCAGAACCGGTTTTGAGGCATATCTTTTAACTGTGGAGCTGTATTCTGGTTTTAATTGCATTACATATGATCCATCTGGGAGTATCACTATTTCTAATGCCTTGAATGCAGTTTTTGTTTTTTTCATTATAGTTTCAAGTAATTCTAATGTTTTTGTTTTGGATTCTGTGCCTGATGCCCTTACTATATTTTCAATTCTAAGAGGCCTACCTGACGAATACAGTGCAGCTTCAATTCTTGCTGTTGCCTCATCTAAATTATTTATTTTAACCAATTCTTGCTCTCTCCTCTAAATGACAGTTAAAGAAACTTTTTTCTTATTTCTGATCAATTTGCTAACTCTTCTTTAATTACGATGATTTTAATGTCATCTTCTATTTGTTCAAGATCTACTTTTTGATCTCTTGCTAAAAACAATGCTGCAAAGAAGCATCTGATTGAATCTACCTGATCAAGTTCTGCAATGATATCTTGTAATAATCCAAATCCAGCTGAGGTAATTTTTTTCATTATCAAGTCTTCATATTTTCCAATAATGCTTTCAAGTGAAATGAAAAATTCTTGAAAATCTGGTGCTTCAATTGGCTCTATTTGTAATTGGTTATTTCGTCTTGATTGAGGATTTGCAATTGTGCCGATAAGATTTTGTAACAAACCTAACAAATCATCTAATGAGACAGGATATGTAGATTCATGTCTGTATGGAATATCGATTAATTTGATATCTACATCTGTTCTTTGATGCATTGGTTTTTTCTCCATTGCCGCTTTTTGTAATGCAAAAATACTTTCAACTTTCATTCTGTATATTAATGAGGATGATAATGCTGCCATTCCTGCTACCTTGAGATCTTTCTTACCTGTTTTTTCAAGAATTTTTATTAGTAAATTTAAAATTTGAATCAGATCAATATCCCAAACATCTTTTTTGATAACTGATGCTGGACTAAATAGAATGTTTACTGGTTCTTGAGAAATACTGTTGGGGGTTTGGGGTTCATTCACATCATGATTTCATGCCTGTTTAATAATATCTAGGGGCTCTATTTTTCTCTCACTTTCAGTCAACTCTTATATTGTTAATCTAAAAAGTTACACTATGAAATCTGCCCGAATCACAGCTCCTAATGAGCCCCTTGCAATGTCTGAATCTGAGACGCCAAAACCTCAAGGTACTCAGGTTTTAGTTAAAGTAAAATCTGTGGGCGTTTGTCATAGCGATTTACATCTATGGGAAGGCGGATATGACCTTGGTGATGGTGAATTTATGAAAGTCACTGATAGAGGAGTCAAATATCCTGTTACTCCTGGACATGAAATTGTCGGCACTGTTGAAGATATTGGTGATGCTGTTTCTGATGTATCAAAAGGAGATGAAATTTTAGTTTTCCCATGGATTGGTTGTGGCGAATGTCCTGCATGTAAAGTGGGAAATGAAAATCTATGTGATGCACCAAGATCAATGGGTGTCTTTCAAGATGGCGGTTATTCTGATTATGCTTTAATTCCTAATTCTAAATATCTGGCAAAACTTGATGGTG
>JAOUAY010000059.1 GCA_029860565.1 Candidatus Nitrosopumilus sp. | reverse complement strand
AAAATCTTATTCCATAGATTACCATCTTCATCGTATGTCAAAAATACATACATGTAGTGATTATTTAAAAAATTTGGATGCAATGCTATGCCCAACAATCCACCATCAAACACATCAGCAGAACGTAATGCAGCCAATGGTGATTCTAATAAAATATTATTTTGGATTACTCTAATCAAACCGTCTTTTTCAGTAACAAAAATTCTATCATCAGATACAGCAATGGCACGAGGCTTATCGAGATTTTCAGCCAAAGTAATTACAAATTCACTTTCAGAATTTGAATTAGGTTCGGGTAAAGGAATTGGATCAGTTGGTGAAGTTAAAACAAATACCGAAAATACTACGGCAATTGCAATTACAAGAATTTGGATTTTCTTATCCACAGAAAGATAATCTTTTCAAATCCTATTAATTACTTTCAAGAATTTGATAAAGCGTATATACGGCTGAACTTCATTTATGTTCAGCGGGGTGGGGAAGTCAGGTCATCCCGGCGGGCTCATAACCCGCAAATCAGTAGTTCAAATCTACTCCCCGCTACTTAGTTTCTATAAACATAAAACCATGAAAGAGATTTATCAAATTTTGTAGCTTTGTTGATAGTTCCAATTCGTTGTAATGGTCTAGTAAGATGTCTATGAGCAGATATTTTTGGAAGATAGAGTTGTTTTTTGATTTTTCTTGAAATTTCAACAGGTATTTTTTTTGAAGCTTTTTTTCCACAACGAGTACATTGAAATCCTTGATTCTGACCTTTAGACTTCATTTTTTTATTGCATTTCTTACAATTTGGGTTTGATAGTGAGACATTCTTTTTCAGAACAAGAACATCAAGAAATTCTAGATTTATGATTCGGGGGAAATTTTTTGAAGCCTTTCTAACTCCTCCTCCTACACATATTTTGTCACCTTTTATCAAATTTGAAGCAATTACTGAAATTCCCGTAGGTTTGTAAACAGCACACCAAAATTCGTGGTTTTTAGAAATGATTTTGAAAAATATATGGCCACCCTTGACAATTTTTGGTATGTTTGATACAATACCAGTAATTTTTCCAGATGCATACGGTTTCATATTTTTAAAATTTAATTCATTTTTCAAATGATCACCAGTTCCCTGATTGGATTTGAAAATCATGTAACCATCTAATTTTTCATCACTTTTTAGAATGGTAGTAGCATAAAGTAACGAATCTACATTTTCACCTCTAACACCATAAAAAACAGGATCAGGTCCATGAGGGGTAATTAAGATCCGTTCTTTTTTTGTATCAAAGCTGTTAAACGTGTTAGGAAAAGTTTTTTCTTGCATAATTTTTACGCTTTTAGCAGAAATTTTTCGTTCTTTTCCAAATTTTGGTTTTTTGCGATAACTCAAAAGTTCCAATGTGTGATCATGAAAATCATATCCTATTGCACCAATAGCACCAACCAATCCTTGGCCATTTCCTTGATAATAAATCTCCAGATTATTTTTTTTGGCAAATTTTTTTGCATTGTTTCTATTAATTAATTGCCATAAAGCTAAGTTACTAAATTTAACAAATTCAGAGGGAATTAAATCGCTTTCATAAAATACCAGTCCAGGATTTGCACCATTTTTAGTATCAGAGTATTTTGAAACAAGATTTTTAATTTGATTTTTAACTTTAGAAGGATTTTTTGTCTTTATTTTAATGGAAACTGCCCCGTTTCCTCTTGTTTTCCATGGAATGTTAGGATTAAATCTAATTAATCTTGGAAAATCAAGAAACTCAGTTTTCTGTTTATGAAGTAAATTAACAATTTTGTAGGCTAAAAATGTAGTACACATTCCTTTAGAGGAATCAGTATCATCAAATCCAACATTAAGAACAGTTTCTTTTTCCATAATTCACTTTAACAATTGAGACATTTTTAGTTGTTGTACAGTTCAATTGATTTAAATTAATAACGCCATATTCCAAGCTGAATTGATTATAATAGATGAAGAAAGAATTTTCAAAGAAATAGAGGAAAAAAATCCAGCATCAGTTTCATTAAATGGTCCAGACGGTATTTTACCCCAAGTTCAAGAAACTGCAAAGAGAATAACAAAGAAATTTGGAATTCCCGCCTATATTTTAGCAGATACAACATGGGGAACTTGTGATCTTAATACAAACGGTGCAAAAGTTCTAGGATCCGAAATTCAATTCAATATTGGACATACAATCAATACAGAATCATTAGAAAAAAATCTAGTCTTAATTGATGCTTTTGATGATGTAGAGTTTGATAGTGTTGCAAAAAAATGTACAGAATTATTAAAAGGAAAAACTATTTCGTTAGTTACAGACAGTCAGCATTTACACCAAGTAGATAAAGTAGAAAAAATTTTAACAGAAAGTGGAATCAATGTCAAAATTGGAAAAGGAAAAGGACAATTAAATGACGGTCAAGTTTTTGGTTGTGAATTTTATCCCGCATCAGACTTAAAAAAAGAAGTAGATGGCTATGTATTTTTAGGACAAAGTAATTTTCACGCAGCAGGTATTGCATTATCAACCAATTTACCAACTTATGTTTTAGATCCATACTTTAACGAAGTAAGAGAAGTCACAGAATTTGCCCAGCAATTAAAAAAGAAAGCTACTCTTGCAATATACAAAGCAGCTGATGCAAAATCATTTGGAGTTATTGTAGGATTAAAAGAAGGACAACTATCCAAAGTTTTTGCATTAAAAATTAAAAAAGAGTTAGAAAAAGAAGGAAAAGAAGTTCAATTGTTTGCACTAACAGACATAACAAATGACAGATTAAGAAATCTTAAAGGAATCGATGCCTTTATTCAAGTTGCATGCCCACGAATTTCTACAGATAATCAATTTGATAAGCCAGTTTTATCCACACCCCAGGCAAATGCCCTTCTTAAAATTTTACGAAAAGAGGATATCGGTGAATATTTAGAAATTCAACATTGGTTATAATTACAATATCAAATTTTGGAATCTAGAATCGTCCAATAGTTTTTCAAATGATTTTGATTTTTTTGCTTTAATTTTATATTGTATTCCATGAGAAATTGCACGTTCAAGCAGATTTAGTGCTTCATTATTTTTGGAGAGCATTACAAAGCTACATGATTTATCAAATAAAACATCCCCATTATCAGGATAATCGTCTAATATTTCATTACAGCATAAAATGGATTCATCAAAGTTCCCCATAGAAAACAAAATTCGTTCCTTATGATATAGAACAGTGTTGTACTTTGGATTAGTATTTAGAATTTCATTACAAATTGATAATGCTTCAGTAAAATTCCCCTTTTTACGAAACAACGAGATTTTGTTAACTAATACAGCTAGATCATCTGGGAATATTTTCAAAGCATCATCATAACACTTCATAGCATTATCAAAATCTTTTAGTTTACTGAGAGCATATCCCTTATTATTAAGAGAGCTAACATGTTGAGGATTTTCGTTCAGAATTTTGTCGTAATATATTATTGCGTCTTGAAGTTTCCCTTGTAAAAATAATCTATTTCCTTCATCTAAAATTGAATTAATCTTAGGATCTGTCATATCAATCAAGAGTCAGGTTTGATTAGAATTTTTCCAAATAATCCTTTACCTTTGAGCATTTTTGTATGAGCCTCTGCAGCTTGTTCCAAAGAATATACTGAATCAATTGTAGATTTTATTTTACCTTGTGACATCCAATAGAGACCTTGTTCTAGTTCAGCACGGGTTCCTTGAGTTGAACCCAAAATATTGATTCCCTTGAAGAAAATATGGCGTAAATCTGTCTCGGCATCATACCCAGTGGTCGCACCAGTTGTAACAATTGTTCCACCATAATTTAGTAATGTTAATTCTTTATTCCAATGAGAGCCACCAATATGTTCAAAAATTACATCAACACCAGGAATATCTCCAAATGATTTTGGGATTTTTTTTGCAATTCCTCTAACTTCTTTGTGCCAATCTTCTTTTCTGTGATCCACTGCAAAGTCTGCTCCAAGATCTAAACATTTGTCTAGTTTATCTGGACTTGCTGTTGCAATGACAGTGCATCCGAAAAGTTTTGCGATTTGAATTCCATAATTACCAACACCTGAACTACCACCCATAATCAAAACTAATTGTCCAGGTTGAATTTTTGCCCTACCAACTAGCATGTGCCATGAAGTTAATAGAGTCATTGATGCAGCAGCAGCTTGATCATAAGAGACATTTTCTGGAATTTTTACAACATTGACTTCTGGAAGATGTGTAAATTCACAATAACCTCCCCAGAGGGGACCTGTTTCAAACCCCCAAATAGTTCGTTGCCTACAATCAAATTCTCTACCACTAGTACATGCCTTACAAACTCTACAGGACATATTTCCATGTGAAACAACCCTGTCTCCAACTTTGATATTTTTAACATCATTGCCAATTGTAGTAACCTCACCTGCAGCATCAGTCCCAGAAATATGAGGTAATGGGATTGCTAAAGGTTTACCTCTCATGCCCCAAATATCATCATAATTAAGGGCTGCTGCTTTTACCTTGAAAATAACTTCATTAGATTTTGGTTTAGGTATCGGAATTTCTTTAATCTTTAAAATTTTAGAAAAATCATCATCAATAGTATATTTATCATATACCAGGGCTTTCATGATTTATTTCTAATTTTTGAAGATATATGATTTACCAAGGTACTTCAGACCACAAACAATTATAATCACAAAAATAAAATTCTCATCATGTCTGAAAATGCAATATTTCCAGGTGACAAAATAGCATCTATTGAAGAATATGAGGCTGGACATAACGCTTTTGATGATGGAGATATGGTTCGAGCTGCAACAATTGGAGAAAAAGACATCGATAAGGAATCAAGAACTGCCAACATAAAGCATCCAAAACTACTATCAATACCAAAAGTTGGAGATATTATAATTGGAACAGTTGCAGCAGTAATGTCATCGATGATTGCAGTTTCAATTGATTACATTAATGGAAAACCCACCACATCTAAAGTAGAATGTGTATGTGGAACACGGAATTTAAGAATAAGAAATGTGGCATTAGTTAACGACATAGTTACATTAAAAATTATCAGTCATCTTAATGGTACAATTCATGCAAGTATCAGTGAACCGAATTTAGGAATTTTATTCACCAAATGTAGGAAATGTGGAGGTAAAATAATTCCAATGCGTGATGCCATAAAATGTACAGATTGTGCGTGGATTGATGAAAGAAAACTTTCTGCAAACTTTGGAAATAGTGATTTCGTTAATTTAAGAGGTTAACAAATGATACATGTTTCGTTCCAAGGTGAACGAGGTGCATATAGTGAAGCTGCAGCAAGAGCGTTCTTTTATGAAGAAATTGAAACTATCCCTCTTACAACATTTACAGAAGTATTAGAAAACACATCTAAAGATAAAACACAATATGCAATTTTACCAGTAGAAAATTCACTGGAAGGAAGTGTTGGCGAAAGCTATGATCTGCTTTATTCAACATCTCTAAATGCAATAGGTGAGATTTATCATAGAATTGAACATTGCCTGATAGGAATTGGAAAATTAGATCAAATAGATACAGTTTATTCACATCCACAAGCTTTAGGACAATGTAGAAAATTTATCCAAGAACACAATATGAAAACAATTCCCGCATATGATACAGCTGGAAGCATAAAAAATGTCAAGGAGTTAAAAAAAGAGAATTGTGCGGGTATTGCCAGTAAAGATGCAGCAGAAATTTATGAAATGCCAATTATTTCAGATAATGTTGCAGATAATCTAAATAATTATACGAGATTTCTAATTTTGTCAAAAACAAACAGTCATGAAACAGGTAATGATAAAACATCAATCATATTTTCAATAAAACATGAGCCTGGCTCATTATACAAAATTATAGAGAATTTTCACAAAAATAATGTCAACCTTACAAAAATTGAATCAAGACCAACAAAAGTAAATACTTGGGAATATAATTTTTATGTAGATTTTGAAGGACACAAAAATGATCCTAAGATTTCAGAAATATTAGAAAAAATAAAGCAAAAAACACTTTTCATGAAAGTTTTAGGCTCATACCCTTCTGCAAAATTAAACTAAAATCCTTTGGGTTTTCTCAAAGTAAATCCCATACTAAATCCAATGATTACCACTCCAGATGTTATCACCATAAGATCATAAGTAAACCAAATAGGATCAGAACTTCTGATTAATTCTCCAGTTATAGACAATTCTGCATTACCTGTATTTTGAATCAGGATTCTTGTTTCACCGTCTTCTAGATGAGTCCAATCTAAAATCAATTCATTTTTGTATGAAGTATTTGGAATCTGTAATCCATTTTCCGGACTTGAAAGTTTAAGGTCAAAAGCATCACCAACAATTTTCATATGTTGAGAAGTGTCCTTTGGAGCAGGAATTGTATAAGGTATTGTATTACCTACCGCTACAACATAATCTTCGTTAATAGTAATTGTTCCAATATGTAAAATCAAAGAATAACCTCCAATTGCAATAATTGCACTTCCAACTATTAATCCAATGATAGTTCTTTTAGAAATCATATTGAGATTATTCTATATACTGCATAAAAAATTACCTACATTAAAGAAACATCATGAGGTTGACTTTCTGCAAATCCAGCTCTTGACATTTTGATAAACTCTGCATTTTCTTGCATTTGAGGTATTGTATGAGCGCCACAATAGCTTAATCCAGAACGTACTCCACCCGTAAGTTGTTTTAGTATATCAGTTACAGTTCCTTTGTAAGGGACCATAGCTTCAACACCCTCTGCAACATAATCATTAAGATCATCATCAAGGGATATCAAGCCTGTTTCTTTGGATTTTCTTCCTATAGATGCTGCTAGTGATGCCATTCCTCTATATACTTTGAATCGTTTTCCATTTTTAGTCAAAACTGTACCAGGGGATTCATCAGTTCCTCCAA
>JAOUAY010000058.1 GCA_029860565.1 Candidatus Nitrosopumilus sp. | reverse complement strand
AATCATCAGAGCAATTGAAAAAGCAATTGAAGATGAAGCAGATATTATCAATATCAGTTTGGGAGTAAATAAAACAAATTCAAAGATTGAACGCGCTGTTAATCTAGCATTAGAGAAAGAAATCTTTATTGTAACTGCAGCTGGAAATGACGGACCAGAGTTAGAAACAATTGGCAGTCCAGGAAGAAATTTTGGATCAGTGACAGTAGGTGCAACATACAATAATCTAACTTCTAGTCTTGTTGCAACATTAGAAATAGATGAAAAACCACATATTGTAATACCGATGGTAGGTTCTTCAAAATTAGAAGAACCGATTTCAGGAAAGATAATTTTTGGAGGTTATGGAAAAATCGAAGAACTTGGAATGCTTGATGTAAAAGATGCAATACTAATTGTTGAAAGAGGCAGTGATGTAAAAGGAGAATTATTATATTTTTCAATCAAAGAAAAAAATGCTGTCGATGCAGGAGCAAAGGCATTGATTATTTACAATAACAAGCCAGGTATTTTTTTGGGAGAATTAATTCATGAATTTATGAAATCAGGATATACCCCACAAATTCCAGTAGTATCCATGGATAGAGAAGAAGGACTTGAAATAAAAGAATCGATTAAAGAAGATACCAAAGGTATCATGCATTTATTTTATAATCCAGATTTTGTAACACATTTTAGTTCAAGAGGGCCAGTTTCTCCATTTTACATTAAACCAGAAATTGTGGCACCTGGTGCATACATCAACACCACACAAAATAATGCCGGATACAACTTTACAAGTGGAACAAGTTTTGCAGCACCACATGTTAGTGGTGCTGCAGCACTATTACTTCAAAAAAACCCAGACCTTCACCACCATGAAATTAAATCCCTGTTATTGACTACAGTTGAGCCTGTTTCAGATGCCTATGGACAAGAATTTTCATTACATGAAGCTGGTGCAGGAAGATTAGACATAGGAAATGCTTATGACGCAAAATTAATTATCATGCCACCAAATTTTGTCGCTAATATTTCATCAAAAGAACTAATTATAAAAAAACAATTTGAATTAAAATTACTTAATGGAACATTAGATGATTTGGATATCAAATTTGAAGGTCCAAAATTTATAAAATTTGCACATGTTCTTGAAGGGAACATATTGCAAATCAAAATGAATATGAGTGAAGAAAGATTTGGAGACCATGAAGGAAAATTAATTATCAAGCATGAAAATACACGATACACAGTTCCATTTCTGATACATTACACACCAGGTTTAATTTCTGTAAATCAAGAAAACCAGAAACTTTTCTTTGAGGTTTATCATCCAGAAGAGTGGAGTTTTGCAAAAATTTCAATAATAAATAGTAAAGATGGAAGTGAGTACACAGTAACTACAACACCAAACAAAAAAGCATCCATTGAAATCTATGAAAATTCAAAATATTGGATAGATGCTAAAATTAGAGTTAAAGGTAACACGTCAAATGCATTCAATACAATTGAAATCAATTCGATTCCAGAAAATTACAATAAAGTAAATGCAATAGATATTCCAGAAAAACAAATAGGCATAATTGCCATAATTTTAATTGGAATAGCAATATTTGGTATAGTTAAAAGAAAACAGCCTATTGAGAAATTTTAGGGCCTGCATCAATTATTTCGGGTGAAACATTTTCAAATTTCTTAAAATTTTCAACAAACATTTGTGCTAATTTTTTTGCAGAAATATCATAGGAGTCTTTGTCATTCCAGGTATTTTTAGGATCTAAAATCTCAGAAGGTACGCCATCCAATTCAGTTGGAATATCCAAATTAAATAAATCATCATGTCTGTATTTTACAATACCAAGGGCACCTGAAATAGCAGCAGTAACCATTGCCCGACTATACTTGATCTTAATTCTTGTTCCAACTCCATATGGACCGCCAGACCATCCAGTATTAACAAGATAAACTACAGTGTTGTGTTGATTGATTTTTTCTCCAAGTAGTTTAGCATAAACTGATGCAGGTCTAGGCATAAATGGAGCTCCAAAACACTGTGAAAATACAGATTTTGGTTCTTTAATCCCTCTTTCAGTTCCTGCTAATTTACTAGTGTATCCAGACATGAAATGATACATTGCAGCTTCTTTTGTAAGTCTTGAAACTGGAGGTAAAACTCCCATTGCATCTGCAGTTAAAAATACCACTACTCTAGGATTCCCACCAACACTTGGAATTACTGCACCTGGAATGAAATCCAACGGATATCCAACACGAGTATTTTCAGTTAATGTATTATCATCATAATCTGGAACATTATCATTTAAGATAACATTTTCTAAAAGTGCTCCAGGTTTGATTGCATTCCAAATTTCAGGTTCTGCTTCCTGACTAAGGTTAATACATTTAGCATAACATCCACCTTCAAAATTAAATGTCCCATTATCAGACCAACCATGTTCATCATCACCAATTAATTTTCTATTAGGATCTGCTGAAAGAGTAGTTTTACCAGTACCAGACAATCCAAAGAATAACGCTGTGTCTCCTTTTTCACCAATATTTGCAGAACAGTGCATTGGGAAAATACCACGGTCAGGTAATAAGAAATTCATCACACCAAACATGGATTTTTTCATTTCTCCTGCATATTCAGTTCCTCCAATCAAAACGATTTTTCTTGTTAAATCAATTAAGATAAAAACATCTGTTCTTGTTCCGTCAATTTCTGGAACTGCTGTAAAATCATTAATACATAAAATAGTGAATTCAGGATCATGGTCTTTTAACTCGTCATTTGTAGGTCGAATAAACAAGTTACTTGAAAACATATTTTGCCAAACATGATCATTGATTACTCTAATAGGCAAACGTGTTTCAGGATCAGCCCCTACAAAGCCATCAAAAACAAAGAGTTCTTTATTATCAACAAAATTTTTCATTTTTTCAAATAGTTTTTCAAACTTACCACTTGGAAATTGATGGTTAATCTTTCCCCAATCAATTGTATCATGTGTCTTGTCATCATATACAATAAATCGGTCATCAGGGGATCTGCCAGTATATTTTCCGGTATTTACCGAAAGAGATCCTGTTGAATTAACTACACCTTCTTTTCTTTCAACTGCAAGAATCACCATTTCATCTACACCTAGATTTCGATGTACCTTTGAAGGATTAATTCCAAACGAAGTTAATTGTGATAAAAATTTCTCAGTGGCTGCATTTCCTAGTAATTCAGTCATAGAAACATACCTCTAAAAATAATTTTTTTAATCCCAAACGAATTCATGAAGTATTCGACTAGCTTTAAGTTTCCTTATTATATTTTTCTTAATGAGATTTTTCTTGGCTAGGAACGTATTTATTCTAAAATTTAAGAGTCAACTTGATGCCCATTAACAAAGAAAAGATTGCAAAAAGACAAGAGGTAAAAGAACACAATCCAGACTTTGTTAGACCAGAAAGTTGGCGTTATGTTAGGCTTCAGACAAATTGGAGAAAACCAAAAGGTATTGATCACCATCAAAGAAAGCAAAAGAGCAGAGGTCGTCCAGGTCTTGTAAAAATAGGATATGGAGGGCCTAAAAACGCAAGAGGATTACATCCTTCAGGATTTACAGATAACTTAGTTTTTAATTTAACAGATTTAGGAAAATTAGATCCAAAAAAAGATGGAGTTAGATTTGGACACAGTGTTGGAACTAAAAAGAGAAAAGAAATTATCGTTAAGGCAATTGAAGGTAAGTTCAAAATTTTTAATGCGAGAGTGAGTGCAAGTGGTAGTAAATCTTAAATCTAAAAAAAGACTCGCAGCTAGAGTTACGGGTGTTGGAGTTCATAGGATAAAATTTGATACAGACCATCTAGATGATGTTGCAGATGCAATTACAAGAGAAAATATTCGAAGTCTCATTACAGCCAATACAATCAAAATTAAACCATTTACAGGTACATCAAGAGGTAGAGCACATGAAAAGAAAGCCCAGAAAAATAAAAGAGGAACTACTCAAGGTTCCAAACAAGGAAGAAAAGGTGCAAGAGTAGGTAAGAAAACAGTATATGTTGCAAAAGTTCGTGCATTAAGACGATTGCTAAAAATTGCTAAAGATAGAAAAGATTTGACCAATCCTGAATTTTGGATTCTTTACAAAAAGGTTGGCGGAAATACAGTTAGAAATAAAGCACACCTTAGAACTTTGATGGAAGAAATTAAAGATAAGAGAAAAGATTAGAATCTGTATAGAGTATTTTTTAAATCCACAATTTTTCCATTTTCAATTTTGATACCCTCATCATTTAATATCTTAGTTTTTACATGCTCTCCATATGCATAACCACCAATTTTTCCAGTAGACATTACAACTCGATGACATGGAATAATAACAGGATATGGATTTTTGTTCATTATTTTGCCAACTGCACGTTGTCCATTTTTTAATCCAACAGCTTTTGCCAACTCTCCATAAGTTGTGATTCTACCTTTTGGTACTTCTAATAATTTTTTAAAAATTTTTTGTTGAATATTCAAAGTTTGACTACCTCAAGTTTTGTGGATTTCAAAAAATCAAGTACTTTCTGTTTGTAAGATCCTAATCCCTTCCAATCCAGAAGGGCAGTTTTTGCCATATTATTTTGTCTAAGGATATGAGAGAATAGATTTTCATCAAGATCACCTAGAGCATGTTTTGGAATTACAGTTCCAAGAGCATATTTTCCTTCCAGTAATTCATCAGTAAATTTTGAAGGATAATGAGTCCCACCAAAACAAATTGCTACAGGATGTTTTTTAATTGGTTGGGACATTACTTCATGAACCAAAGTTGCTACAGAATTGCACAAATGCACATCAGTCCATTGTTTTTCGGTAGTACCAATTTCGATAAATATTGACGGTTTAGTAAGCGCAGTAGGTCCATGATGGGTTGCCTCAATAGTAATTTGGAAATCTGAGAATTGTGATTGATTATTTTTCAAAGTTTGAAGATATATTTTTTGAAGATCAGGTTTAGGAATTGCAACTTGCCTATTATTTCCACCAAATTTTGCATCAGAAAAATTTCCAGTGCTATGACAAGTCAAAGCTAAAACACCAGAATCAGCAGCATGTTTTGAAAGAAAAACAAATCCATCATAATCATATTTTTCTTCTAACCAATCAGCAGAAATGGCAGGTGTTGGAATCACAACAAGATCATAATATTTCCCGTGGAAAATATCATCTTCTTGAGTCATTTCTTTTGAAAGAAATTTTGCCATATTATGACCTGCAGGGTCATCTCGATACGCAACCAGTAACTCCATGAGATAAGAGATATAAGGACACCTTATTAATTTCCAGCAATGAACCCTAGGCAAACTTTGAAAAACATGGCCAATACAATGAAAATGGCCAAAAAACCAGACAAGGATGAGTATCAACAACATCTTAGACTTGTATTATTGGGAATAGCCGGAGTGGGAGCTATTGGTTTTACTATTCAGTTTGTCTTTTCTGTAATTACATTTGGTAGATAAAATTGTCAGAAGAAATAAAATCACATTTGTTTGCAATTAGAACCACAGGAGGACAAGAAAAAGTGGTAATGAGATTATTAGAAGCAAAAGCTAATGCCAATCAAATTAATATTCAATCGGTTTTGTTAGTGGATAATCTAAAAGGGTATGTTGTAATTGAAGCAATCAACCCAAGTGATGCCTACATGGCAGTTGAAGGAGTTAGACACATTCGCGGTCAATTAAGAGGTGAATTAGAATTCAAAGATATTGAAGGATACCTTATCAAGAAATCAACAGTTTCACAATTAGCAGTAGATAACATAGTAGAAATTACCGGAGGTCCATTCAAGGGAATGAAAGCAACAATTACCAGAATAGATGTCGATAAAGAGGAAGCAACCGTAGTTTTGTTAGATGCATCATATCAATTACCAGTAACAGTAGACGCAAATTATCTAAAGATCTCAAGTGAGGCTTAGGAAGGATTAAATTTTCATATTGATTTGATTAAACATGGGAGAACAAAAAGTATCAGCACTTGTAACGGGCGGAGGAGCATCAGCAGGTCCACCACTAGGCCCTGCATTGGGCCCTCTAGGCGTTAACATTATGGAAGTCATTAAATCAATTAATGACAAAACAAAAGATTTTGAAGGAATGAAAGTTCCTGTAACTGTAATTGTTGATACAGATTCAAAAAAGTATGAAATTGAAATTGGAATACCTTCAGCTGCAGCACTCATAATGAAAGAGGCTGGAATCCAAAAAGGTTCAGGGGCATCAGGTACTGAATGGGCTGGAGATGTGACAATGGATTCAATTGTCAAAGTGGCAAATACTAAACTTGAAAAATCTTATGCTTCTTCATTAAAATCAGTTGCAAAAACTATCATCGGAACATGTGTAGCATTAGGGGTGAAAGTAGAAGGAAAGACTCCAAAAGAAATCACTGCTGAAGTAAATGAAGGTAAATGGGATGAAAAATTCCAATAATTATTGAATTAAATAAACAGGATCTTTATCGGTTTTTTGTAATTCTACAAAGGTTTCAGTATTTTGAACTCCTTCAACTTTTCCAATTTTTTCAATCACAACAGAATGAAGTGCTTCAAGATTCTTTGCATAAACTTGAATCATGATATCAAATCTGCCAGTAATTTCAGAGATGGAAACAACTTCGGCAATATTCATGAATTGCTTATGAATCGAATCTTTAAACTTTGGATCTCGATTAATTCCAACAGATGCTTTTACTCCTATTCCTAAAAGAGAATCATCAATCTCAATAGTAAATTTTTTAATGAGTTTCTTCTTCATCAATCTTTTGATTCGGCTATACAATACTGAAGCATTAATTCCAAGTTTTTTAGATAAAGTAGGAACAGAGATAGAACCATCGGTGGTTAATTCATAAAGTAATTTCATATCTAATTCATCAAATCGATGCATCGTATTAGAAAAATATGATTAAG
>JAOUAY010000057.1 GCA_029860565.1 Candidatus Nitrosopumilus sp. | reverse complement strand
TGAAAGTCTTTAATTTCCACTCTAAAGGCTCCCCAAGTATCCGTGAATCCTTTAGCAGTATCTGAACCTATTCTGATGAAAATTTCGGCCCCTCTTATTGGCTTGTATGCCTGGTCTACTATTTTACCTGTAACTATTACTGACTCTCCTGAATGAATGGAGTCATTTTGAACATTTACATCGATTGGTACTAATTCCCATAGCTTTGCCTCTGAAGTTGAAATAAATGAAAATAGCATTAAAAATGAAAATAATCCTATGATGATGACCTTGTTTTTGTACACAAAACCTTGTTTTAATTTATACAGTTAAGACAAAGTATGAAGAAAAATTTGCCATTTTTCAATTTTATTTGAGTAATTTTGTTCGTTTCAAATCTTGATATTTTGTCAATTTTCAATCCCGCTTACTTCTTAAACTCCGAGAATCATCATATCATGAATTATGGATTTAGAAAAATTCCAAAACGACGTTAATGAGATGACAGAAAAACTCTCGAAAAATCTCAAAGACAATGATGTGTCTAAACTAAATTATGTTAGACAACAATTAATTGAAATGTATAAAAAAAATCTAGTTAAAATCAATCATTCTATTTTGGAATTAGTTTGTGCAAGCAGTCTGATTTCTAAAGGATACACTGTTGATGTGGAAAAAGACATTTCAGATATTTTGGTTTGTGATATTTATGCAAAAAAAGGAGGTGGAAATACTATTGTTGAAATTGAAACTGGTTTTACTCCTCCTGATCATGCCATGGATACTATAGATTATTTTACTGCAAGAATAATGAGTAAAATTACTCGATACAGTTAGCATTGTTCAAAATTCTCTTTGGCAACTCCTGCAGTTGGAATCTTGCCCATTTCAAAAGTTTTCTTATTACCTTCAAATGCCAGAAATAAAGAAGATGTACAAAAAATCAAGGATCTATGTGATCGTTATTACAAAAACCCCTCAATCAAATACGATGATATCCTAAACGCTCATCTTCATTCAATATACCTGATAAATATAGACAAAGGATTCACAAAAGAACTTGATCCTCAAGGATACGTTGATTTGACTGGAAGTCTTCTTGAACGAGGCGAAGTAGAATACTAATGTCCCTACCAGAGAAAAAATTCAAATTCTCCTATTGTTTAACAAAAATAAGATGATTTGTGCGGCATGTGAGACAAGAAAGCATTTTGAATGCATTGATTGCATGAATAATCACAAGACCCATCTGTGTAGTTGTGATTGTCATGATGAAAATACCGAATCCCATGAAGTTGGGAAAACTCACTAATTCAGTTCTTAAACCTTCTTTCGATATCTTGAGCCATTACTTCTAACTGATTGGTGTCTCCTAATTTTCTATATGTTAGTTTTTCAATGGTTTTGATAATGCTGATTGCTGATCTGTATTGTGGAATTTCAGGCTCATTTAGCTCCGCATACATCCCTATTCCATGAATTTCATTTTTCTTTGCAAATCCCAAAATTAATCCATTAAACCCAGTAATGAGTGACTTTTGAGGTGTGGTTTCAACATTCAGTCCTTTCATTTGCTTCATTAATTTTTTAGATGTTGAAGTGATGAATGTTTTAGGTTTGTTTTCAAAAATTCGATTTGTGTGGAAACCTCCTAACGTGTAGATAAATTTTGCAGAGTATTTTTTTGCGACATTGATTACATCTTGACACAAATCATTTAATTCACTATTACTTTGAGGTTGTCCTCTGCCTCCTCCAAAAACTATCAAATCATCTGTGTACTTGTATTCCCATTTCTCATCGGGAAGATCAATGTACCCGCCTCTGTCTATAACATATGTTGGGAATAGAATTTTTGCTGTTCGAAATGTTTTTGTGTGAAGTGAGTCGTTGATGAAATTTACTACAATGCTACCAACATTTCCCATATCTTGCATTGCTGCAATAATGATTGGCTTTTTCACGTTTGGTTCTTCTTCTTGAATGAACTCCATATTTCATTTGAAATTTAATGAATTTTAAACGTATATTGTGATTAAAATTGTTACAGATTACTTGCATGTGCTTTAATACTTTTTCTTGAAATGTTTTTTCTATTTTTTCGGGTTCATGGATGTGTGTATTTTTCAATATTCTTTAGACGTGATAATCAAATTCTTAGACAAAGACTGAGAGCATGTCTCATGATGTTTCCAGATGACTCAGATCTATGCATTCTCTGAAATGAAATTTGAATTCTTTGAGATTAGTGATGGGGATCTTTTTCCCCGTATTTTTTCTTTAATCTATTCTTAATTTTGACAATATTTGAAATTTTATCATGAATTGAGCCTATGATTTTACCTTTATGATTTTACCTGTATATTGAAACTAATGTCATATTTTAACTCTTGTAGATTTCCAGTTTCTATTTTTGTGATCGAGAAAAATATCAAGATTCATAAGGCAAAAAAACTTTCTCTCTCCAAATTATGGAGACATCGATGGAAAATATTGGAACATTGGAATATGCTCTAGACAAATATTCCAAAATTTGGAGCTGGAAAGTTACAGGTGAGCGTGCCGTTAGTATGATATCTCGACTTGTTCCAGAAGCTTGGTATGGCGAAAATGTTAATGAAGTGATTATTCCTGACAGTACTGAAAGTGTAAAACAGATTAAACTCCTTATGGACAGATATCCTCTTGAAATTTTGTCAAAATCCATTTGGCAAAGAAAAATTGTAAAGACCTATGCTCCAAAACCTACATTGCCTCCGATTAAACTAAAACTAAAACGTGCAAAAACTGGTGAACAATTTCGAGGTAAGCTTTTGAATTTTCAAAAAGAGGGACTAGATTTTTTGCTAAAATCTTCTGGCAATGCATTATTAGCTGATGAGATGGGGCTTGGAAAAACTGTACAGACATTATCTTACGCCGCAACTGAAAAACAAACATTTCCTCTTCTTGTTGTTGCACCCCTAGTAACATTGAAAAACTGGGAACGAGAAATTGAAAAGTTTCTAAAGAAAAAAAGTCGAAATGGAAGAATTCTAGAATCTGAATCCCCAAGTGTTACAATCATTCGAACTGGAAAATCACACGAACTTCCAAAAACTGATATTTACATTATTAATTATGAATTACTTTTCAAGAGAAATGAAGATATATCCAAACTGGGAATTAGAACAATCGTCTGTGACGAGGTGCATAATCTAAGATCAAAAACTACTCAAAAATACAAGGCAGTAAAAAAACTAGCAGCACTTCCTTCAATCTTGTATCGGATTGGTCTTTCTGGTACCCCCATTTACAATCGGGGTTCTGAAATATGGCCCATTATTGATATCATAAAACCTGGATTACTTGGAAACTTTAAGGAATTTTGTGAATACTTTTGTTATGTTAACGACAAGGGCAAGGCAATTGTTTTGGAAAACAAACGTGCTTCTCTTAGAAATGAATTACAAAAACATGTGATGCTTCGAAGGAAAAAGGCAGATGTCTTAAAGGAGCTTAAAGACAAAGTTCGTTACAAAGAAGTCATTGCAGCTGATACGGATTACTATCTTGAAGAACTAGATAAAATTTGGATGAAAGTTGAAACAGAACAAAAAGATGATACAGCAACCGAATTCTCTAAATCTGCATCATATCATAGGGCAATTCAAAGTGAAAGACAAATTGCAGGTATTGCAAAAGTTCCACACGTAATTAATTTTGTTAAAAACATCATGGAAATTGAAGAAAGTGTTGTGGTGTTTTGCCATCATAAGGTAATCCATAAACTACTCCATCAAAGCCTACAGGAATTTTCACCAGTTTCAATTATTGGTGGACAATCTGATACAACAAGACAAGATCAAATAGACAAATTTCAAAAGGGTGAATCTAAATTAATGATTGCAGGTATTCGTGCAGGAAATGTGGGAATTAATTTGACTAGGGCAAAGTATGTCATTTTTGCAGAACTTGATTGGAGTCCTGCTATTCATAGACAAGCAGAAGATAGACTTCACAGGATAGGCCAGAAAAACACTGTATTTGCATATTATTTGATTGGAAATGGAACTCTGGATGATCATGTTGCAAATATTTTGGTGGATAAGAGTTATGAAATTGACGAGATAATGGATGAATCCAAAGAAAACTATGAAAACAAAGACAAGGCAGAACTCATCTTGGCTCAGATACAAGATAAGATTCGCTCAAAATAATTAAATTTCTAATTTGTTTTTTAGTTCGGATAGTTTTTTAATGATTGTGTCTTTTTTTGTTTGTTCTAAATGCGTATTTTGAATTTCTTTTATAATTTCATCCACCCTGCTTAGAATTTCAATTTCTGGTTTTATATCTCCAAATTTTATTTTGTCAAACCCTTCAGTCTCTGTCTTGTCAATTTCTTCCACTCCTTCAGGTAAAATTTCAAAAACTTTGACTATTTTTTCTTCTTGTCTTTGAGGTGACATTAATACAAATTGGCTTTTTCTTAATTTTTCAACTTCTTCAGATGCTTCCAATTTTGGTATTTTAAGAATGTCTGAAATTTGTTCCATATTGCATGATTTTATCTGCAATAATCTTAGTATTCTTGCCCATTTTGGAATATTTTTACTCCATAGGATCTCTCTTGCAAATTCGGTAATGGAAAATGAACCATTATTATTCAATGAAATCATTTTTCTATCTTTTAATATGGCAAGAGAATCTAGGATCTTTCCAACTCCTAATCTTTTTAATTCTGAATTCTCTAAATTATTTTCATTAAATGTGCCATTTTCATTAATTGCTAAATGTAGAATTTCTAAATCAATAGTTCCTAGTTTTCTCATACTGTTGTTGTGCTCTCAAGATTTATCATTCTTTCCACTTGTTGTGACTTTTGTTCTTGAAGAATATATGTGGATTATGCTGTCCTGATTTATGGTTCATTATGAACTTCCAAGATTACCCTACGAGTATGATGAATTAGAACCATTTATTGATGTTGAGACAATGAAAATTCATCACCAAAAACATCATCAAGCATATGTTGATGGATTAAATAAATCTCTTGGAGAAATTGGTGGGACATCACATCCTCAATACATCTCATCTATCCTATCTGATCTAAAATCAATTCCTGAATCTGGACGAAATGCAATTAACTTTTTTGGAGGTGGTTTTGAGAATCATAGATTATTTTGGGAAACCATGACTCCTAATGGCGATGAAAAACCTGCTGGAGAACTGGAGGATTCAATTGATGTTTACTTTGATGATTTTGAGAATTTTAAAAAAATCTTCTCTGAAAAAGCAATATCTATTCAAGGTAGTGGTTGGTGCTGGTTGGTTTTCAATGCTACATATCATAAAATTGAAATCATCACTACCAAAAACCAAGATAGCCCTTGGACTGTTCAGAAATATCCTTTATTGGGATTGGATGTTTGGGAGCATGCATACTATTTAAAATATCAAAATAAAAGGCCTGATTATGTCAAAGCATGGTGGAATGTTGTGAATTGGGATTATGTTGGAAATAGGTTTACAGATCTTGCTAGTTAATGTCTGATTTGGACAAATTCTTTTAAGGTGAAATTCTATTTTTCCTCATATGAACAAGAGTCTAAGATACATTGCACTTCTTGCAATTTTACCCTTGTTTACAGCAGGTGTGACAACCGATTATTTCTCAGATGCTGACGCACTCAAAAGTCAAGGCACTGGAATCTCCAAATATGGTTCTAGTACTGGTGTCTGTGGATTACAATTATGTTCTGAAATTCCAGGTGGAAAAGACGCATGGAATGCACAACAAGGTAAAGTCACTCCTGTAGCCCCAGTTGAAGAAACTGAAGTGAAAGAAACCATGATGGAAAAAGATGATTCTATGATGGAAGAAACTCCTGAAGAAGAAATAACTGAAGCTGACTTGGGTTCTGTACTTAGATTATCAAGAGCAAATGTTCCAGCGACAATTCCTATGCATCAGGGGTACTATAACGGTGAAAATGTTTATTATATCATCACTGATTCTAGTGACCCAACACATGCAGATATAATCACACAAAGTCAAGGTTGGCAAGTAGAACTTGCTCCTTTGTTAAAGAATGCTCCTGAAGAAGCACTTTCAAAAACATACATGTTTACCAACGGCGTTGAAGGCGATGGTGTACATGGATATCAAGGAGAAGTCTTTACAAGTACACCTGCACAAACAGATGTGTACAGTGCATTGACTTCTCATGTCCATGTGACATGGAATGAAGGTGTGACATCAAGAGTACTTGATTCTGATGCAATGATTGTGGAGGCAGCTGAGAATAAAGAAATTACATTGACAAAAGTTGAAGTAGTTTTGAATATGCCTCAAATTGTTTGGCCTGAAGGTCGGATGATGGTTAAGGATACTACTCTGACTGATACTACTCCATATGGTGGTGGTCAGGTTCTTGATATCGATACAGAAGAGATGAATGTGACTTTCATAGCTCATCGTGGATGGGGTCCAGATGGTAGAACAATCTATTACATTGTAACAGATGCTACTCCAAGTGGTCCTGCCGGAATGATGGGTGTTGTTAACACACCAACATCTGCAAGCTTGATTGCAAATTCAGCAGCAGTAGACTTGTATCAATTTAAAAATGGTATAACAGGTACTGGTCCGTTAGGATTTCAACCTGGAATTGCAGCGGGAGCCCCCGGTGATGCAAATTATTCACCAATGTGGAGAATCTTTATGATTGGATGGGATAATCCTGAAAATGCACAACTACTAGAAACCATTGATGATATGAACGCATACAAGAGAGCTGGTTTGATCGACATTGGTATTGCGCGTCCAATGGATAGTGACCATATTGTCAACTGTCCGTTTATTGATCCATTCCAATAAGATCCTATTTTTTTCCTTTTTTTTGAATTCTTTACATTTGTTAATTTTTTTTAATTTTTTTTAACAAATTTTCAGAAAATCAACTGCTTAGCTTATCTTTGATTGTGAGAATAGTATATCATGAGTATTACAGGAATGTATATGCTGAATTCAGAAGAATACCATGCT
>JAOUAY010000056.1 GCA_029860565.1 Candidatus Nitrosopumilus sp. | reverse complement strand
GTATGGATGCCCGTATTACAATTACTAGTGATTCTGATGGAAATATTTGTGCATTACAAAAAGGTGGCAGTGATGGATTCACACAGGATGAAATTAATCAATGTGGAGAAATATCTGTTAAAGTAGGCGCAAAAATAAGGGAAAAATTAAAAGAAGCTCAAAAGGGTAGTCAATAAAATGGTTAAACACTCAAAAGCAAAAAAAGCCCTTAAAGGATTAGGTGCTCGTTATGGAATTAAACTTAGAAAACAATATTCAAAAGTCCATTTTACTTTAAAAGAAAAAAGGGTTTGTCCTGAATGTGGTTCACAATCATTTGGACGAGATGCTGTAGGTATTTGGTCTTGTAAAAAATGCAGCCATAAAGTGGCTGGAACTGCATATGACATTAAACTTTAGTGCAAAAATTACAGTTGATGCAAAAGATAGATCATATGCGATTTATGATTCTGTAAATGTTGATAACGAATTTTATCCAGAAAATCCCGTAAAAACTCTGATAAAATTTAATGAAAAAATTACAATTTCTGTTGAATCTGAACATTTAACTCACCTCAGAGCAAATTTGAATTCTACTCTTAGATTGATTCAAGCCAGCTATGATTCAATTGAATCGGTAAAGATTCAATTGAAAGATTAGTTGATGAACCAAAAATGATTAAATATTTTTATGAAAAACTCAAGTCAAATCATCAATGGTACAAAAAAATATGAATTTAGAAATTTTAAGACCACAAAACTAAATGTTCCCATATATCTTCTCAGCGAAGGGAGGAGTTTGGGCAAAATTATGTTCACTGAAATCAAAGAAAACAACAAATCTTGGAAATATGCTTCGAAAATCAAAGTTTTAAAAAAATTCGCAAAACCTTGGAGGTATTCTCATCCTCAAGGTGTACAAAGATGGGTAAAGAAAGTAAGCCCAAAAAAATGATTTAGTTTAGGACAACATTGAGCTATTTTATATAATTTAACTTCCTTTAATTAACAATGAAATTTTTAACCCTTCTTGTGGTTTTACTATTTGTAACTAGTATCCCAATGGTATTTGCAGCTGATGATTTTCTATTTTCAAGTATTTCGAAATCTGACTTTGAAATATTATTTGAATTTGATGATAAAGTAAAAGAAGAAGGTGAAAAGTATAAAGAAACAAAAATTTATAAAAATCTCGCTTCCCTAAAATCTACTACTCAGTTAAGTCCCGTGTTTAAAATTAATACCTCCATATTTGATAGTAAACAAGTCTCTATTCCTACATTTAGAGGAGTGATAACTTTTGAAACAACCTCTCTAGAAAAAGAAAATAAATCAGAATTTGTTTGGAAAGGAAGTGATAGGGAGACATCAGCATATGCCACAATTATTGTAAGGGGAGATAATGTTAGTGGTAACATTCATGTCCAAGACGGACTTTATTCTATCAAGGCATTAGGATCTGGTTATCATGTGCTAAAAGAAGTTAATGTTAAAGCGTTTGTTGATGAGCCCCCAAACTATGAGAAAATAATAGGCGAACATCGTACAGATTGGGTACAGGTATACAAGAAAATCTTTACACAAATACCTCCCAAGATATTTGTAGATAAGACAATACACCTGATGGTTTTGTATACTGAAAATGTCGATGACTTGATTGTAGATATAGATGCTGAGATTGCTTTAGCTTTAGAAGAAACCAATGATTCTCATATTATGAGTGATTCAGATTCTCGATACAAAATAGTCCACACACAAGAAATAGAATATGAACCAGTTGGTGTTCCTGAGGATGTTGACAAAATGGAAGATCCACTTGATGTAGATTTAGATTTTATTCATAATCTCAGAGATGAACATGGTGCGGATGTTGTTTTATTGATTACAGATGATCCTGCTTGGTGCGGATGGGCAGGCAGTATTGGTGGAGATGAGAGTGAGGGCTTTGCAGTGGTGGATTATGATTGTATGACAGGTTATTATTCATTTGGACATGAAATTGGTCATATTCATGGTGCACGTCACATTATATCTACAGATTCTAGTAGCACTCCATTTGAATACGGTCATGGATACTGTGACCAGAACACACCATTAAACTGGCGAACTATCATGGCATACAATTGTCCATCTGGAACAGGCGGAGACAGACAGCAATATTGGTCTAATCCAAACATTACAGTTAATGGAGATGCAAGTGGCACAACAGGATTACAAGACAACGCTCGTGTGCATGATGGAACCTTTGAATATGTCTGCTCATTTAGAGAGCCAATCTGTCGTGATCAATTTAAATTTCTCAAAGAAGTAGAAATTTTATACAAAGATAATCCATTTTGTTTTGATTCCTATCCAATTAGCGGAGGACTGCCACAGAAATGCATAGATAAATTTGATCCATGTGGATGTGGCAATCAGGCACCTCTCTGTGACAGTATGCAATGCTCATCATTTTTAGAATTATACGAGTTAGTTACTTTTACTCAGCTACAGGAAATCCGACCTTATCATCTAATTAAGATGGGAGTTGATCCAAGTATGATATTGCCTAGAGATGGGATGGTACTTTTGGATTCTGATAAACGTGATAAACCAATACGGGTAACTGTCGAATCTGCTAAAAAATTAATGTCCTGGGATAATTCGTTGTTTTTGATTAAGTAACTATAACCTCGGTCTCCATAGCGGTTAGAAAATGATTGTACTGCTATTTCATATGTTTCCCATTCCCCTTTTTGGAAATACTTAACTATAACAATATGTTCATGTATCATAAGAAATGTTAAAAAATACACAATCAATAACGGAAGATCATTCTTTAAATAATTATTCAATAAATTTCAGTGGATCTCAAAAAAACTATTGTGTCGGGGTTGCTTCACTTGTCAAACCCTCTATAAAAATGGACTTTATATCAAAGGCTAAATATTCTCAAATTTTCTTAAACTCTGTCGCAAAAATTTTAACACGGTTTGGAGGTGTTGTAATTAAACATAAAGAAGACATGATTCTGTATTATTTCCCTCAATCATCAAAAACCAATAGGAAATATGGATTTATGAGTTGCCTTGAAAGTTGCCTCACTTTAATAAATGAAAAAAATATTATTTCCTTTGTATCAGAAGAATCAGGATATCCTCCAATTGATTTTCGCATAAGTGTAGATTATGGAAAAGTTGCAGTCATGCAGTCAAATTTTTCATCCAATCCTGATCTTATAGGACCTACAGTGAACATTTGTTCAAAAATCAATTCACTTGCTCCGATTAATCATGTGGTATTGGGTAGTGATCTGTACGAAGTAGTAAAAAAATTTCATGATTATAAATATAAAAAACTAGGCCAGTACTCTGTCGGTCTAAAACAATCATATCCAGTATATCATTTGGAAACCTAATCAAATACAAATTAGATTCATGATGGAAATTAAATTGAATAACATCCATACTCTTGAGATTTTACATTGAAATGTCAAGTGAACAATTATTACATAAATTAAGAGAGTCTAAACAACTACAATTTCTGCTGGAATATTCAGATGTTCCAGAAACAAACGCCGTGTGTTTTATTGATTTGATAAATTCTACCGAAATTGCATCTAGTATGCCTTCTGAAAAAATGGTGAAATACTATGAAATTTTTCTTAATTCAATTGCCCAGATAGCAGAAAGTTTCAATGCAAATATCATCAAAAATTTAGGAGATAGTATTTTATTTTATTTTCAAGATAATAAAAAAAAAGAACTATTGTTTTTTGAAAACTGCATGGATTGTTGTATGGCCATTATGAATAAAAAAAGTGAAATAAACTCTAAAATGAAAAAAGAAGGGCTTCCAAATGTAAACTTTCGTGTAAGTGTAGATTATGGTGAGATATTATTAGGAAAAATATCTACTTCGTATGTCGATGATATTATTGGTGAGCCTGTAGATAGGTGCTATGATATGAATCATCTCGGTATGCCTGATGAATTAGTCACCGGAGAAAAACTTTACAATGAAATTAGTTCTTCAAAAAAATACACATTTTCAAAACATAAAGAGTCAAACAAAATTTTCAATGGTGAATATGAGGTATATTCTGTAAAAAAAGAGGATTCTTAAAAAATGATCCTACAAACAATCTCAAAACTTACGGCATAGAAAATTGAATAGTTCTCTTTCAATATCACTAAATCTAAAAATTATTCTTGTTTTAGGAATTACGGTTATTGTATTATTTTCTGTAGCAACTATTGTAGGTTATCAAACTACTGATACATTACTTAAGGATCATATGGAGAATCAGTTAACAAGCGAATCTATCAGCAGAGGTCAGGCTCTAAAAAATCTTATTATTACCCGCATACAGCTAATTGAACTTTTTTCGACAAATGATATTATTAAAAATTTAGTGTTAGAAACAAATAAAAAATCTGACGGTCTCTCACATAACCTAGATTCTTTAGAATCCCGTCAAGAGATATTTCTTATGGAGGTTGAAAAATTTCAAAACATATTTCAATCTTCATTGGGTCTGGTTGAATTAAAAATTCTAGGAAAAAGTGGCAATGTTATGTATTCCTCAAATGAATCAGATACGGACTATTTACAATCTGCTGTGTTTCCAAGAGGTTTGACTGAATCCTTTTTTCAATTTATACAAACTAAAGAAGGTAAGCGACAAATGGTTGTATCTACCCCGATACTAGAAACAGAAGGTACTAAAGACAATGCAATGGGTCTAATCGTATCTTATCTAGATGTACAATCAATTGATAAGATTTTGTTAAATCGTGATGGATTGGGGGAAACAGGAGAGGTATATCTTGTAAATAATGATCATATTTTGATATCTGAGTCTCGTTTTCTTGAAAATGCTACATTTGATCAACGAGTAGATACACTAGGAGTGATTGAATGTTTTGAAAATGGAATGGAAGTAAATGACATTTATACTGATTATAGAGGAATAGCAATTTTTGGACACACATATTGTTCGAAAGATATGGGTTTTGTTTTATTAGCAGAGATTAATGAAGATGAGATGTTTGAACCCATTACCTCCCTTCAGAATATTTTACTTGGTACAAGTGTTGTTGTTTCAGGTGGGGTTGGAATTATCGCTCTCTATATCTCTCGAACAATTTCAAGGCCCATTACAAAATTACGTGATGCTGCAGACAAGATAACACGGGGAGACTACGAGCATGAAATCATCTTTAAATCAAGAGATGAAATAGGTCAACTATCACATCATTTTAATGATATGAGAAAAAGCATCCTTCACACGATAACAAATCTTAAAGATACTGAATCAAGACTAGAACAATCATTAGAGCGTAACAAACTGGATTCCAAAATAATTGAGCATCAGATGTCAGAACTTAAAATTATTAATGAAGAATTAATTCGTAAAGAAAAATTGAAAGATGAATTTCTAAGTATGACGTCACACGAACTTAAAACTCCTCTTACACCAATTATGGGATGGTGTGATGCATTAAAGGATCCTGAAATTATAGGAAATCTGACAGAAGATCAATGTGATGCAGTGGATGCAATTGAATCAAATGCAATTAAGCTTAGGATGTTGATAGATGATCTACTTGACATACAAAAATTGGAACTTCAACAAATGAAATTTAAGAATGAAGATGTTGATCTGGATGGAATTTGTAAACACGTCAATGATGATTTTGGGTTTGTGATAAAAGAAAAACAAGCACAATTAATAATTTCTAAGAGCAAAATCCCTATTTTTAAATCTGATAAGAGTAGAATACTACAAGTCTTGTCGGCATTATTATCCAATGCTGTTGACTATATTCCTGAAAAAAACGGTAGAATTGATTTAGATATAGGCGAAATGAATAATCAGATCATCTTTTCTGTTAAAGATAACGGCATTGGCATATCTAAAGAAAACCAAAAACTACTTTTCAAAAAATTCTATCAAATAGATACATCACATACCAGAAAACATGGGGGAACAGGTCTTGGTTTGGCAATATGTAAAGGAATTGTCGATGGTTTAGGAGGAAAGATTTGGGTAGAAAGTGATGTTGGAAAAGGGGCAATTTTTTATTTCAGTATACCAGTGAGATGAATTTGGAAAAAAATTTCAAAAATCTTCATTCAAAGGAAATAAGAGAAATAATTGACGCGTTAGACAACTCTTCAATTGTTGCTGTTACCGACATTCATGGAATTATTACTTATGTAAATAAAAAATTTTGTGATATTTCAAAATATTCACAAGAGGAACTCATAAATCAGAATCACAGAATTTTAAAATCTGGATATCATCCTTCTTCTTTTTACAAAAATTTATGGTTAACAATTTCAAATGGTGATGTCTGGGGCGGAGATATTAAAAATAAAGCCAAAGATGGTTCTTATTATTGGGTAAGAACCATAATAACTCCAATTTTAGACAAAAATGGGAAACCAGATAAATACATTGCAATAAGAACGGTGGTTTCTGAAGAAAAATTAGCTGAAGAAAAAGCAAACATGAAAGCTCAAAAGATAGAAATGAAGAAATTAATTAGTGAAAAACAGCTAACAAAGATAAAAAAAATAGATAAAATGAAAGACGAATTCGTAGCAATGATTTCTCATGAACTAAAAAACCCTTTGATTCCAATAATGGGAAATTGTGAAATTCTCAATGATCCCGATATTGGAGGTAAATTAACATCAACACAAAAGAAATTGGTGCAAGATATCAATGATGGTGCATTAAGATTAGAGATTTTAATTAATGAGTTATTAGACCTACAACAAATTAATTTAAAAAAAATGCATTTTGTGTTGGAAAATATTTATGTAAAAAAATTGGTATCAAAACTATTACTTGATCTCTCAAGTATTTTCAAAGAAAAAGAAATTTTCATAATTAACTCCTGTAAGAATTTATCAGTAAATATCGATCGAAATAGAATAAGGCAAGTTTTAGAAAATCTAGTTAAAAATGCTGTAGATTTTGTACCTGAAAGAAATGCTACTATTGAAATTGGATGCACAAAAGAAAATAATACGGTTGTTTTTTTTGTAAAAGATAACGGC
>JAOUAY010000055.1 GCA_029860565.1 Candidatus Nitrosopumilus sp. | reverse complement strand
TAAGCCGGATTTATATTAAATTACAATGGTGGTTCATAAAATCATGACACTTTCAGATAAAGAAAAAATGGTGGCAATCATTTCAAATGGAATTGCAGTTTTTTCACTTTTACAAGAAAGAGATAGTGTTCCAAAAAATACGACAATGTATGATTTTGTCTTAAAAATAGTTCCAGAAAATATCAAGTCAGAATTGAACATAGAACTAATAGATGAAGTGTTTCAGTATGTTTCATCTGCACATAGCTCAACATGATTATAATATAGACAACAAGACATACAACATGACATCTAAAATCAAGAATGATATTTTAAAAAATCAGAAATAATCATTCAAAAGAATATGTTTTGTGTTTTGACAGTTTTTTCTTGACAATTTTTTGATTATCTTTTGCCAGTTTATAATCCGGTTTTAGTTCTAACACCCTATCATAGTTTTCATTAGATTCTTCATATTTTTTAAGCTTGTACAATGACCATGCCCTACCTGTCCAGAATTCATATCTATCAGGTTTTATCTTAATTGCCTTGTCATAACTTTTGACAGCATTATCAAACTTTTCAAATTTGTTTAGAGAATTTCCTCTACCTGCCCATGACAAATAATCATCAGGTTTTATCTAAATTGCCTTGTCATAACTTTTGACAGCATTATCAAACTTTCCTTGTTTGCTTTGAGATATTCCACAATTATACCATGCTTTGTGATCAGTGGATTTTATCTCATTAATTACATCCACGGTCTTGTCCTCAAATTTAGATGAGTTTTCTTTGAATTTAGACTAAGAAGGTAATTTCAAGATGGCGTTATTATTTTAGATAAGAATAAAAATTTTATAAAATTCAAATGATTCAAAATTTAATTTTTACAATTAATGTAAGTATTTTGCCCAAAAATTTGCCCAGCAGGGAAATAATAAATTTTTATAATTTTAATTAGTATTTCAGATTAAAACGAGACTCAGAACATAATTACAGGACATGTTTGAGAAGAATCAAATATTTAGATATCTCTCATAACGAAACAAAATTCTCAAATGTCTTACTCCTCCTACGTATACAGTACAACATTGTGTCTGAATATAAGGCGGATGATTTTCTCCACAAACAGTTCATAAAGTACAAAATAATACTCAAAATAATACAATGACTGCAATAGCAACATTAGGATCCCATTGTTCATTACAGGTTCTAAAAGGAGCAAAGGACGAAGGTCTGAAAACTATTCTAGTATGTGAAAAAAAACGTGAAAAATTATATCAAAGATTTCCATTTATTGATGAATTAATTATCGTGGAATCATTCAAAGAAATTCTTGATCAAAAATGCCAGTCAATTCTTGAAGAAAATGAATCTGTTCTCATTCCACATGGAACATTAATTGCACAAATGAGTTCTGAAGAAATTGAATCCATCAAAACTCCCATGTTTGGCAACAAATGGATTCTAAGATGGGAATCAGACAGAGAGATGAAAGAAAAACTCATGAGAGAAGCAAATCTTCCAGTTCCAAAACCAGTTACAAATCCCAAAGACATAGACAAATTAGTAATTGTAAAAAGACAAGGTGCTGCAGGAGGCAAAGGGTATTTCATGGCAGCCAACGAAGAAGATTACAATGCAAAAAGAAATCAATTGATTTCAGAGGGTGTACTTTCAAAAGATGAGACACTATACATTCAAGAATATGCAGCTGGCGTGTTAGCTTATCTACAATTTTTTTATTCCCCACTAAAAGAAGAATTAGAATTTTTTGGAGTTGACCAAAGGCATGAATCAGATATCGAAGGATTAGGAAGAATTCCTGCAGCACAACAACTAAAATCAACCAAAGTCCCATCATTCAATGTAATCGGAAATAGTCCTTTGGTTTTACGAGAATCACTATTAGATGAAGTATACACAATGGGTGAAAACTTTGTAGAGGCAGCAAAGAGAGTTGTCAAACCTGGAATGAATGGTCCTTTTTGTATAGAAGGTGTTTATGATGACAATGCAAAATTTACATCATTTGAATTTTCAGCAAGGATTGTCGCAGGCTCCAATATCTATATGGATGGTTCGCCATATTATTCACTATTATTCAATGAAACAATGAGTATGGGTAAAAGAATTGCAAGGGAAATCAAAACAGCTACGGAAACTAGTCAATTAGATAAAATTACAACATAGAAATTAATAATATTTTATTTTGCAAGAACTTCCACTCCATGCTGAGATTTTATAATATACTTGTCTCGAATCTTAACACTAGCCCAATCAATTCCTAAAACTACCATTAACACAACAAACATGAAAACAGCAACTTTTCCATATTCGAAAAATTTGATGTATTGGACAACGAAAAAGCCAATACCGCCTGCACCTACAATTCCCAGGATAGTGCTTTGACGAACGTTGTAATCAAACATGTAAAGCATTTGACCAAGAAGATGTGAAGCAGATTCTGGAATTACAACATACCTAATCAATTGGAATTTTGAAACACCGATAGAAGATACAGCATCCATAGGATCAGAATCAATAGTTTCAATAGACTCGTATTGCAACTTGGTTACAAATCCAATTGTGTATAGAATTATTGCCAAAACACCAGCAAATGGCCCCAATCCAACAACAATTACAAATAACATTGCCCATAGAATGGAAGGGAACGTACGAATGATTGCCAATAATGCTCTAATTGGAGCATAGATGAATTTGTTATTCAAATTACGTGCTGCAAGCATACTAAATGGTAATCCAATAACAACACCAATTACAGTTCCAATAAACGCCATTTGTAATGTTTCAAGCATTGCCCAGAGAGCAGTCGGAACATATTTCATATTGTCAATAATATTTTCTAAAACTAAAATTTCTTCAAGAACGATTCCAAGATTAGGTAAACCTTCTGCAAATTCCAAGGGGTTAGCTTCAACATTATAGGATGCAATAATCACAAGACCTACAATGATTCCAATTACAATATTATTTTTTGGTGTCATCAGCATACATTCCCATTATTTCTTCAGTATTCAAATCGCCTGTTTGAAAATCAACAATAGTGTCACCTTCAACACCAATTTCTAAAATTTTATGGCCTTCTTTTATTACTGCAACTCTATTTGCATATTCTAATGCCAATTGCATATCATGATGAACCATAATAGCAGTCAAATTCATTCTTTTTTGAGCATCAGCCACCAGATTCATTATTTCTTTTGCTGTGACATGATCTAGTTCTGAAACAATTTCATCAGCTAGTAAAATTGTAGGTTTTTGCATTAATGCTCTTGCAATAGCAACTCTACGTTTTTCACCACCACTTAACATGTATGCCTTTCGGTTTTCTTTACCAGTTAGTCCAACAAGTGAAATTATCCTTTTAGCTTCAGTTATCTCATGTTCAGGAAATTTTTTAAAAAAAGATTGTATTTTATTTAATCTAGGTAAAGCACCAATCAAAATATTATCAAGTACTGTGATATTTTTTACCAATCCCAAACTTTGAGGGATGTAGCCTATTGTATGCATCATTTTTTTAAATTTTTTATTATTCATGTTAGGAGTGATATAATCAATTTTGATTGTTCCGTTACTTGGAATCATCATACCATTCATTAATTTCAATAAAGTTGATTTACCAGAACCAGATTGGCCAACAATTGCATAATTAGTTCCTCTATCAATTGAAAGATTAATTTTTTCTAATGCAAAATTCCTGGAATCATAAGATGTAGACACATCACTCATCTGAATGATTTTGTTAGTAGAAATTAATGAAAAAGGAGGGTTTTTGATCATCTGAATTTGTTTCATTTCCAGAATCCCAGGTTTTATTTGCTCTTGTCATATTTGTCAAGAATCAACTGATCAAGTCCGGTTAAAGCATTAATGAAGTCACCAAACTCACCTATGTGCATAGTAGTGGTTGTTGGAACTAGTGCTTCAGCACCATACAAATCAGTCAAAATATGATTATTTTCATCATAATTGAGTTGTATCAGGGCATCAACGAGTGCATTTTTGGTAGACTCTGACATGTCAGGACTTACCATGAATACGTGTGATGGAACAGGTCCTATTGTTGTAACTGGACGTAGTTTTACTTGATCTTCTAATTCAAGGTATTTTTGTGGAGCAATATCTGAACCAAACGCAACATCAACTTTTTCATTTAGAAGTAATTGTAATGCCGCCTTATAACCTCCAGCAAAAGTATAACTTTCAAAGTTATTTGCCAATGCTGATTCCAAAGCAACAATATCATCACCTTCGATAACGACATGACCTTCAGTGACTAGAGTTCCCATAGGTCTAACAAATCCTGAAGAGCCAGTTATGCTGGTAAATGCAACTTTTTTACCAACTGTATCCTCTAGTGAATTAATAGAATCATTGTCAGCTAAAGCCCATACTGTTGCCTGATAGTTTACTTTGCCTGCAACAAGTTCGGCCATTACAGCTTCTGCACCTGTTCTTTGATGGGTAATCCATGCAGGACCAGTGTCCATAAAGGCAGCATCAATATGTCCAAATCTCATTCCTTCTATAATGGTCTCATAGTTTGTAGGTACAACTATCTCAACATCCACACCAAGTTCATTTTCGAGAAATGTTTCTAGTGCTTGAGCTTTGGAAGTTAGCTCATCAGCTTTTTCAACTGGAATAAATCCGATAGTAATTGTATCGGCATCTATTGTGTTTGATTCAGATGAAACATTGATGACACCATTTTCTATTAGGAATGTAATTCCATTTAGAAAAGTTTCGTCATCCAATGTACCATCAGCCCACCAACCAGCATTTGCCTTAATCCAATCTGGGACTAAACTTTGTGCTTGAGCATTTTGAGTTAATGGCACAGACATTACACTGATTACTGCAAATACAGCAACCAATGCCAAAATATTTTGTCGTTTCATAATTAACTAAAAAATTAGGATAAGCTAAATTATTTAAATCAAGTTTTCATTCTAGATAGTCATTCCAAGTATATAGAATGAGAATATAGAACATAGAATACTGATTAATTTTCTAATTTGAAATGATCAACTAGATTTTGGATTAGATGTGTTTGAATACAAATTCAAAACAGGTTCCAAATCATCTAAAGTGATTTCGACCTTGCCAATTCTGCTACGATATAGTTTGATTTTTTTACCCTCAGCAGAAATTACATATTTATCCACTTCAACAAGTGCAAGTCCCTCTAAAGTAGACAATGTTTTGTAAACAGTAGAAAGCGAAATTTTCAATTCATTTGCAATCTGCGTTGCATCTTTTGTTTGATTTTTAACTGAAAACAAAACTGCTCTGGTGCATACATTGCTAAGGGATTCAATGATTTTCTGAGTAATATCAAATTCAGATAATTGAATAATAGTAGGTTTTGACAACAAGATCACTCAATTATGTATCAAGGTTAGAGTTGGCTCAGGTTTTCTAATGGATATATCTGCTTTACTGATTCTACTTCGATAAACTTTGTATTTTCTACCTTTGTCAGAAAGCATCCATTTTTCAACTTTGATTAATGTCAATTCTTCAAGATCTGCTAATTTTTTATAAACAGAACTAAGTGGAATTTTGAGTTTATCAGAAAGTTCTGCAGCTGTATTTCCTTTTCTAATAATAGAAAATAAGATTGCCCGAGATTCAGCATCAGCTAATGCCTCTATAACTTTTTGAGTAATATCATATTTTTTTAACTGAGGTAAAGTTAGTTTTTTAGACATTCAAATAACAAAAATATTGTACGCGTATTTAAATCAAATGTCATTGTTCTCATTCTAGAGAGTTAGAACAATTACATATATTGATTTGTTTCTTTATGAGGTTTTAAACGATGCCAAAAGAATCCCAAAATTATTCCAATTGATATCCAAAATGATGTGATGCCAAGAACAGACATTATCCTAAACTCATTTACTAAATTCATAGGGGCAGTAATTTCATCAGGATTTTCAGGCATTACTGTAAAAACAATAGTTATGAAAAGACCATATCCTATTAACGCCACAAATTTTTTGTTGTTTTTAAATTTCTTTGATAATTGGTAAAAGGAAATTACGCCAATGCCAGAAATTGCAATAAACGACAGATATAAAATTGCCCTAAGAACTACCGTTTCACCATCTCCTACAGTTGGAGGGTTTGCAGGATATTTGAGAAAAGGTATCAGATAAAGAGCAGACCACATCATACCTGCTAAAACAATCGATTTTTTGATGTCATTGTTTCCAGGTAATGAATTTCTAGACAACGCAAATACAATACCAAACAAAGAACCCATGGATACTCCTAGAATTACACCTGCAAGAATCTGGCCACTTTTTTGCCATACTCTATACCCATCATACTCTGCCCAAAACTGAGGAGTATCTTCTTCTTCGCCAGAAGCAAATAGATTTTGATTTTCAATTCCAATTGCTTGATCAAGATATGGCTCTACAATTGCAAAATTTATAGTTCCATGAATTACCCCCGCGGATGCACCTGAAAGTAGGACGATAGTTATAAAAAGAAATGTTTTCACGACAAAGAATTCCTAATGACAGGGAAAACCAGCTGCGTGTCTCATATCATGAGTAAGCTCATGAATGTAAAGATCAGTAAATGCTTGCTCACCATAAACCAGACTAAAGATATGACCTTGGTCAAATCCTACAACAAACAACCCTGCTGCAAAGATTATAGATAGTGCAAGTATTGCAAGTTTTGAAACGCCAGTTTTTGAGACAACAATTTGTCTTGATTCAGACATAAAAAATATGATTCTCTGAATATATTTAAGCTCTTGTATGACCTGCACAAAAGATCAAAAATACACGGTTTAGTCGTAACAAATCGTTCTTAAAAGATCTAATATACGAGTTTTTTTGCCGTGTTTTTTCCATAAAATTTTGTAAAAAGGATAATTTTAGAATGAAAATTAATGTAGAGAATATGAAAAATAAATTTTTGAGATCATTAAAGGGAGAATAATTGATCTACATGAAGTAAATGATGCAAATCAATCATACAAACAACGATAAAAATTTGTGAAGAATCTAAAAAAAGAAATTATGACAAATTGTGAGTTATTAACAAAACTAGATAAAAAAACCCGTACTAATTAGTAAAATCAAAAAAAAGAGCCAATCAATCTAAAAATTAGAATAAAAAACATTCATGAAAAAGCAGTTTATAAAAAAATCCATTAAAACACTAATTGTAGATAATATG
>JAOUAY010000212.1 GCA_029860565.1 Candidatus Nitrosopumilus sp. | reverse complement strand
CCTGGGTCAATTCTGGATGAAATGATGTTCCAATTACATTTCCTTTTTTTACTGCGACTATTTTTTCATTAAACTTTGATAATATCTCAACATCAGAGCTGACATCAGAAATGGAGGGAGCTCTGATAAAGACACCATTAAATTTTGAAATATTTATTGAATCCAAAGACACACTAGCTTCAAATGATTCTTTTTGTCGTCCAAAAGAATTTCTCTCCAATGTGATATCAAGTATATCCAAAAGCGGTTGATCAGTTTTTCCAACAATACGATCACTTGCTGTTTTTGACAACATTATCATACCAGCACAAATTCCAAGTACTGGCATCCCATTTTCAATTTTTTCCTTTAGAATCTTTAATGAACCATTGACCAAAGATAATTGCCCAATAGTAGTGCTTTCACCACCTGGAATTATCAAGCCATCTAATGAAGAAATTTCATCAGGTGTTTTTACCTCAATTACTTTAACGTCAATTCCTAACTCAACAATTGCAGCTTTTGCAGACAAGAGATTTTCATGAACGTCTCCTTGTATAGATAAAACACCAACGGTAAGACTCATGCTGAACCTCCACGATCTTGCATACGTAACTCTAATGTGTTTACATCAAGGCCCAACATGGATTGTCTTTCATCAATCATTTTTTGGGCCTCTTTGACTTTATCAGATTCGTTCCAAAAAGTAGTAGCTAAAACAATTGCTCTTGCTCTTTCTCTTGCATCATCAGAATTAAAAATTCCAGAGCCTACAAAAATGCCATCACAGCCCAAAGACATCAGATATGCAGCGTCTGCAGGAGTTGCAATTCCACCAGCTGCAAAATTTACAACAGGCAATCTTCCGAGTTTTCCAGTTTGCTCAACAATATCATAAGAGACTTTGAATTCTCTTGCTATTCTAACTAAATCTTGATTATCTCCAGAATCATAAATTGCCTTTACTGTTCTTAATTCATCATTGACTTTTTTGATATGTTTAATTGCTTCTGCAACATTTCCTGTTCCAGGTTCTCCTTTTGTTCTAATCATTGATGCACCTTCTTCAATTCGTCTTAAAGCTTCAGCCAAAGATCTTGCACCATTGACAACAGGGGTTGGAAAATCCCACTTCCAAATATGGCGAAACTCATCAGCTGGTGTCAGGACTTCAGATTCGTCAATCATGTCAACGTCTGTCTCCTGTAAAACTAATGCCTCACTGACATGGCCAATTCTGCACTTGGCCATTACCGGAATCGTTACCGCATCCATAATGTCTTCAATAATTCTAATACTTGCAGTGCGTGCCACTCCACCTGCCTTTCTAACCTCAGATGGAAGCTTGTCTAAGACCATGACAGAAACTGCGCCAGCTTCTTCGGCAATTTGGGCTTGCTCTACGGTTGTAACATCCATTACAACTCCATTTTTTAGCATGTGGGCAAAACCGCGTTTGACAGTAGATGAACCGCGCAAAGTATCAATTGAGTTTATTTTATCAGCAACTATTCCCTTGGCGTCTTGTCGTTCACCAGCCAATGAAATCATGTTCTAATTTTTCCCCATCACTATTTGTATCTATTCACCAAACTCAGATATTATCAAATCAAGTTCGGTTTCAACCATTGTAATTATTGGTGGAATAAAATCTTCGGTAACATTTTGTTGTGGCCAATGAATTTGATTGACGCGTCCATTAAGGGTAATTTTGACATTTGACTTTTGATACTCTGTTGCATTATCCATAATTTTAAAAGATTCAGACGGAATTGTAATGAAGCCGGTTTCCTTTATCAGTGCTTTTATCTTGTCAAGCTTAGCCTCATCTAGCTTTGAGCGAACGTCGGGTTTCAGATACCCTTGATCAGTGACAGAATATTTTATGTCACCATCATTTTTGATGTATAGGATTTCTGTCTTTTGCGCTCCAACTCGTTCTGTGACGCCATAGGAGATTTTTTTTAGCTGATGTTTGGTGTATTCGATTTCAATATTGTCAGTATAGTTTGCCGCAGTTGTCGGAATTTCATTTTTTAGTAGTAACGGGGTGACAAGTAAAAGGGCAGCAATTATTGGAATGGCACCTAGTACTAAGTAAATTGGTTTTATCATAATTGCTTGACAATTACAAATTGACGATTATTGCAAATAAATCTTGGTTAAAAATAACTTAAAATTCAAGTCCATTTCATTCATGTCTGTGGGGTCGTAGCCTAGCCTGGTAGGGCGACAGTGTCTACGAAAAAGATCACCGCTAAGGGCTCCAAAGGTTAACTAAGCTAAACTGACTCACGGATGATGTAAGTTTGGAGCTGTAGTGACCCGTAGGTCGCCGGTTCAATTCCGGTCGGCCCCACGT
>JAOUAY010000054.1 GCA_029860565.1 Candidatus Nitrosopumilus sp. | reverse complement strand
TTGGAGGTGCTATGGGAAAATCAGCTCAATTCCCACTAAACGAATGGCTACTAGAAGCAATGACTGGTCCTACTGCAGTATCTGCATTAATTCACGCAGCAACAATGGTCAAAGCAGGTGTGTTCTTGGTAGCAAGAATTGGTCCTATTGTATTTGCATTGGGTGCTGCAGGAATTATGGCAGATCAATTCTTTGAGATTATTGCTTGGGTTGGTGCTATTACTGCATTATTGCTTGCAACACAAGGTATGGTTAATAATGAAATTAAGAAAGTTCTAGCATATTCTACTGGTTCTCAAATTGGTTACATGATGATGGCATTAGGTGTTGCCGGTTTGACTCATCAATATGTTGATGGTTACACTGCTGGATTTTTCCATTTAATTTCTCACGCAATGTTCAAGGCTTCACTGTTCATGGCAGCAGGTTCTCTGTTGCATATTGTCGGTTCTAGATTTATGAGCGATATGGGGGGTTTGAGAAAACAAATGAAGAAAACTTATGCATTCATGTGGGCTGCAGGTCTTGGTTTAATGGGTGCACCATTTATCACAACAGGTTTCTGGAGTAAGGATGCAATCTTTGCTGCAGTATATGAATCTGGAAATGAATGGGCAATGCCACTTTATGCAATTGCTGTCTTAACTGCAGTAATCACTGCATTCTATACAACAAGAATGATTGGAATGGTTTTCTTTGGAAAGAAGAGCAAACACATTGAAAAGATGGAAGAAGAAGGACATCATATTCATGAAGCACCAATGTCAATGTGGATTCCATATGGAATTCTTGCAGTACTTACAATCGGAATTGGTCTCATCGGATTATCTGCAGAAGAAGGATTGCATCATATGTTTACAGATTATCTTGAACATTCATTTGATATTCACTCTGAACATGTTACAAATGAAGCATCAATATTGCCCGAATTCTTGCAAGGTCTTAATCCTGTAGCACTAGGTTCTTCATTAGTAGCATTTGCTACGGGAATTGGTCTTGGTTATATCTTCTATATTGGAAGATGGGTTGATCCTGTGAAATTTGTAAATTCAAATATCTTCTTTTATTCAATTCACAAACTTTTCTTAAACAGATGGTATCTTAATGCAATGGTATACTGGTGTTTTGTTGTAGTACCACTATGGTTGGCAAGAGGTGTTTTCAGATACTTTGAAAAGACGGCTATCGATTATGGTATGAATGATGGAGTCCAGAAAGCAGTTGGATGGAGTGCTAAAGTCATCCAAGGAACTCAAACTGGTGTCTCACAGTCATATCTATTCGTATTTGGAGCAGGATTACTATTTGTAGTTCTGATATTGTTGATATAGGAGATTTGATGAGATGTTAGAAATTACTTCAACTCCATTGGTTTTAATTGCAATTCTGGGAACCGTCGGAATTCTTCTTCCGATAATCAGTATTCTAAGAAAAGAACAAGGTTCAAACTCATTTTATGCTGTAATTGCATTTGCAGCATTAATCGTATCCATGGGTTATGTTGGATACCAATTCATCAATGAAAATGTTGCAGCATCTGCTCTTTTTTCAGACGATGTAATAGTTGATGATGCATTTGGTGGATTCTTTGCAATTGCAATGCTAATTGTTGCTATCTTCACTACTGTTGGCTCTTTCAACTATATGAGAAAACACAATTCTCCTGCTGTCTACTATTCACTAATTTTACTTGCAACAATCGGTATGGTACTAGTTGCATATTCTACTGATTTAGTTATGTTATTTGTTGCATGGGAGCTCATGAGTATTCCAACATACATTTTAGTTGGATATATGAAAAAGAATCCAAGTTCAAACGAGGCTGCTCTAAAGTATTTCTTGTTTGGTGCTTTATCCTCTGCAATTATCGTTTACGGAATTTCAATTTCATATGGATTAACAGGTTCTACAAACATCGGAGAAGTAATTCAAGGTTATTCTACACTTGATCCTTCGCTGTTACCTCTTGCATTACTTTCTGTTGGAATGTTTATCGCAGGATTTGGATTCAAAATGGGACTTGTACCTTTCCATCAGTGGCTTCCAGATACTTATGAGGGTGCCCCACCAGCAATTACCGCTCTATTAGCTGCTGCAACAAAGAAAGCAGGTTTTGCAGCAACAATCCGAATTGTAGTGCTTGGAATGGTTGTTCTGAATCTTGATTGGACATTAGCTCTTGGAATTATTGCAGTTATGACGATGACAATTGGAAATGTGGCTGCAATCATGCAAAAGAATATTTCCAGAATGTTAGCATATTCTAGTATAGCTCATGCAGGATACATTTTGATTGGACTTGCAGTGGCACCCCATAGTTCTCTTGGCTTGCAAGGTTCTTTGTATCAAATTATGAATCACGCAGTAATGAAGGGTGCAGCCTTTATTGCAATTACAGGTATTGTTACAACACTTGCAGTAACTCACATTGACAAACTCCAAGGACTTGGAAGAAGAATGCCTATCACTGCACTTGGTCTAGTTATCGCTTTGTTTGCATTAGCTGGTATTCCTCCACTTTCGGGATTCTGGAGTAAATTGATGTTGTTTGGTAGTGCTTTAGATGCTAGTTCAGCAATATGGTGGGCACCTTGGCTTGCAATTGCTGGTGTTCTTAACAGTGCATTATCTCTTGCTTATTATGGTTGGATTACAAGAAAGATGTACTTTGAAGGAGAAACTGAAAAGAGAGTTGCAGAACCAAAATCCATTATTGCTGTTATGATTTTCTCGACAATCTTTTTAGTAGGATTCGGTGTATATCCAGAACCACTAATTAAATTTGTAGAATTTGCAACACCAGTAATTAGTTTAGGTCTTATGCCTTAAATGAAGTAAATTTAATTAAATTATCTAAATTTATTTTTGCATCACTGTCTGGAATTTTTCTTAAGCTAGATCTTGCCTTTTCTGAATATTCTTTTAACAATTCTTCCATTTTATTAAAAACATCTCTGGGATCAGAACTTTTTTTGATTAACAAATTAAACAATTTATCTTCATTTTTCCAATCTAACAAATCATCTCGAATTTGATATGCAATTCCAAGATTTTTTCCATATGCAGTTAATGACTCAATTTGTTCTTCTGAACCATTTGCAATAATTGCACCCGTTCTTGCTGCAACCTCAAATGCTGTCGCTGTTTTGTATTCAATTACTTTGAGATAATCATCAAATGTTACATCTTCACTAGTCTCTAATCTACCTTCGATCATTTCTCCTTCACTCATCAACATGGCAGTAGTGGCCAAATCTTTTGTAATTCTTGCATTGTCTAATCTGGATGATATTGCAAGAATTAATCCTAAAACAAAATCTCCTGTTAATACGCTGGTATTGTATCCATATTTGATATGGAATGGTTCTCTCTGCCTTCTCATGGTTTCATTATCAATAATATCATCATGGATAATTGATTCCATGTGTAAAAACTCAACAGCACATGATGCTGATAGAACATTTTCATCAATTCTACCCACACTCTCAGCTGATAAATTCAAAATAATGGGCCTAATTCGCTTACCTCCTTCTAGAGAATATTTCAGTGGTTCAATAAACTCTGATTCAGAATACATGGAAAGTTCATCTTTTAAAGCTTGATCTATTCTTGTAATGTATTTTCCATAGGTTTCAAGTAGAGGATTTATCTCGATATTTTTCCTGTCCAAGATGGGCCTGATCAAAAAACTTTACCATAAGTAAATAAATCTTGGTGCTCCAGCCGGGACTTTCATCGAATGATTTTGAACCCGGGATCTTTGCCTTGAAAGGGCAAAATGCTTGACCGGTCTACACCACTGGAACCCATGAAAGTTCAGTGTTTTGACCATAAAATCTTTTGTAAACCACAAAGATTTTTTTATTGGCAATTTTGATGATGGATTATGAATATAATAAAAAAAATTGATGAAATGATTGAAGAAAGAAGTTTACTTAAACATCCATTCTACCAGATGTGGTCTGATGGAAAATTAACACAGGAATCTTTGGCAGGTTATTCTAAAGAATATTTTCAACTCGTGAAGGCAGTTCCTTCTTTTATGACCCCTATTATTGAAAAGTCGCCTGATACAGCAATTCGTGAATTAGTTGAAAATCAACAAGAAGAATCTGATCATATCAAACCATGGATTACTTTTGCTGGGGAACTTGGAATATCTGAGGATGAACTAATTTCATATTCTGGTACAACTAAAACTCGTAAGGCAGTTTCTGATTTGAATAAATTAATGGATACTTTTGATGGTGGCGCTTGTGCAATGTATGCCTTTGAAAAAGAAATTCCTAAAATTAGTCAAACTAAACTTGACGGATTGGCCGAATTCTATGGAATAACAAGTAATGAAGCTACAGAATACTTTAAACTTCATACTGAAGCTGACATCAGACATGCTGCATCATGGAGAAATATACTTGAGAAATCTTCAGTTGATTCAAACAACTTGATTGAAATTGCAGACAAATCTATCTCTGCACAAAACTTGTTGCTTGATAGTTGTTATGAAGAATATTGTTAATCTCATAACATTTTAAACCTGAGAAAAAGTTCATTTGTTTAGGGCCCGTAACTCAGCTTGGTAGAGTAACCGGCTCATAACCGGTGAGCCAAGGGATCGAAGCCCTTCGGGCCCACGGATCATTTTTGCACTAAAATAATTCCATTAATTTTTGTGATTAAAATTTGAAATTATTATTAGAATTTCTAAAATGATCAGATAACTTTGTAATTAATTTGAATTTTTTTTGTGTTCAAAGCTCGGAGTATAGTGGACCCATATCATTTTAAGCTCTTACCAGATCTCAAATTGTACCCATATTGTGAAATTAAACGTAGTTTCTGAGAAAGATGAATAGGCATATCAGAATTTTGTAGATTCTGTAAGGGATTCTGAAATTCTACGGAGATTCGCATATGACCAGATCTGTAATATCAAATCAAGGAATCATAATTACAATTGATTTTTTTGGAAAAATTCATTTTCTTAAATTAGAAGAATAATTTGAGTGCAATTAGACATATTTTAGTATCATTTTATGGATTCTATATTATGGATCATGGAAAAGTTGATGCCACAACAAAAAAAGGAATCAAGGAATTAAAGAAAAGACTGGAAAAAGAAAAAATTCCAGACTCCCAGCTAGATAAAACAATAAAAATCGCCACATGGAACATTCGGAACTTTGCGGGAAATAGAAAATCTATATCAATTCATTATGTTGCTGAAATTCTGTCACGTTTTGAAATTATTGCAATTACCGAACTAACTGAAAATACTAAAGATTTAGAAAGAGTAATGAAGATTTTGGGCCCCTACTGGAAAGTTATTTATTCAGATGTCAACATGGACCAGAAAGGAAATAGTGAGAGAATAGGATATCTGTATGATGGGAGAGTCATAGAGTTTACTGGTCTTGCAGCTGAGGCAGATCCTATACGAGAATATGATGAAGAAAAAGATGAGTGGTTACCAACACTGACATGGTGGCGCAGTCCATATCTTGTTTCATTTAAGGCAGGAATGTTTGATTTTATCTTATTAGCAGTGCATCTCAGATGGGGAGAAAAAACGAAGACTGAAGCAGAGAAAAAAGAAGAGCGTAGAGAGGCACTAGACAAGCTTGCAGATTGGATTGAAGAGAGAAGAAACTCTTTGCATGTAAAAGACAAAGACATTATTGTTTTAGGAGATTTTAATATTCCAAAAATCAATGATTTATTATACAATGCAATTACAAAACATGGATTAAAGACTCACAAAAAGATTCTAGGGAACCATGGAACTAGCTTAAAGAAAGACAAAAGATATGACCAAATTTTCTATTGTGAGGAAAACGCACACCAGATTGAAGGAGGAGGGGCAGTTGATTTTTACCACAACAGCTTTTTGCCACTATATCCAAAATCAAAGTATCCAACAATGACAAAGTGCAAATTTACCTACCAGATATCAGACCATTTACCCTTATGGATTCAGCTAAACATTGAGTCAGAATAGAAAATATCTGCTAGGGCTCAAAAAAATAGAAAGATCCAGATACCAAGAGGAGGTTAAGCTGGAAAATATATCATATAAGATCCAAAATCTAATGAAATTTGGATTAATGTAGGAATATCAAGAATCAAAAATCCTTTCTTGGAAATTTATTATGAAATTTGAATTGGGTCTGGATTTAAAGATAAAATACTTTGAAGCCCTTCGGGCCCATTATCTCCCATTAGTTTTAAAATGAGCCAATTCAAAATTATTTGGCTGCAATGAAGAATCAGAGTTATATCTGAATTGATGATTGGAAGGCATTTGTCTGAGCCGCCAAAACTTATTTGCTAATTTGATTTTTCACTTTTTCTAAAATACTTTTATCTACAAGATTTTGTTCATACAAAGCCTCTGTGATTTGTAAAATATTTAGAATTGAATGCATTTTTACTCCTAATTCTAGTAATGCTTCATCAGCTCCTTCCATTCTATTAACAATTACATATGCGTCTTTTACGGAAACATTTGCCTCTTTCAGTGATTTTATTGCGTTTACAACTGAACCTCCAGTTGTAGCAACATCATCTATCATAACCACATTCATACCATCATGGATTTTCCCTTCCACTAATTTTGATGTCCCGTAATCTTTTGGTTTGCTTCTAACATAGATTAGAGGTTTGACCGTTTCAATTGCTAGTGCTGAAGCAATTACCAAACCTCCTGTAGGTACTGAAACAATTGAATCAAAATTATCTAGTCCTATATCTTGAGTAATCTCATTTTCAAGATATTTTACCATTTTTCTAAATTCAATGGGATAGCTTGGAACTAATCTTAAATCTACATAGTATGAACTCTTTTTTCCACTAGCCAGTGTAAAGTCGCCAAATTTTATAATGCCATTTTGGTTCAAAAATGTTGCAAACTCTTTTACAAATTCCATACAAAAATTAACTACACTGGATTTATTTTGTTTTGTGTTGAGTAATAATTATGCCTGAAATCTGGTTAAATTATGGTATTACAGACGTTGTTTTGGATATAAAGGCCGAAAATTTAGAACAAAAAATTGATTCTGAGGGTAACGTTTTGGATGATTCAGCGATCAATGAAAGACTAAACACTCTTGATTTATCAAAACCAATGGAACTTGTAGTTTTACATAATTCTAAATCTATTCTAAAAATCATTTCTTCATTGTTTACCATATGTGAGCAAAAATCAAAACCATTTCCAAAAATTCTAACTGATAAAAAAATTCTAAATTTGGTAAAATCTGGATTACCTGAGGGAATCTCAATTAATGAATTTGATGATGA
>JAOUAY010000053.1 GCA_029860565.1 Candidatus Nitrosopumilus sp. | reverse complement strand
AATAATAGGATTTATCGGTCAGGGAAATGTAAGGCATGTCTCAATCTTTTGGCAAGAAAGAGTAGAGCAAACTGTTGCTTTTGAGGATATTGATGGCAAAGTTCAACTACAGGGAATTTCTGGAATCGGCGGAGAATCAAACCCACATCTTATCACCAGAACCAGTTTTGCATATGTCTTGACCGTGATTAACAATGGAGACCAACATCACAGATTATACATTGAAGGGTTGAATGCTCAGACAGATTTGTTGAAACCTGGTCAACAGGAGACTCTTATCATTTATCCATACAAGGAGGGAGTCTACAAATATTTTGACAAAAGAGAAAACCTTGAGCATCTGGGATTTCTTGAAGTGAAAACTGTAGTTCACAGCGATGAGTTTACGGGGATTTGGCGTGACTTGATATGATGTAATTTTACAATTTTTTCTATCCGTATATTCTGTAATTGATATGCTTTGATTCCTTTTGAGTTTTTTTGATCATCTTTTCGACTTTGACTGTCTCGCTATTGATCAGTTTAAGATTGAATGGAAAAATAGATGAAACATTTGAAAGATAGTTCCAGACAATATTATTTTTTATTATTAAAAAGTGAGCTTGATCTGTTACATCACAATAAAGTTTGAACTCAAATTAGTTCAAATCCGCGGGAATTCGTCCGCCATTTGTATAGTGGAAATGATGTAGATGTATGAAACTTAGATACTATTCAAATCAATTCAATTTTTTTCTTTCAAATAGACAATTTGATATTTATATAATGTCTGTTATTAATTGATATGGCAAAATCCAAAATAGCGGAGAAAAAACCATCCAAGAAAAAACCTGCAGTCAAAAAGACGGACGTTAAAAAGAAGACGGTGAAAAAGACTGTTGCAAAGAAGGCCGCAGCTAAGAAAAAATCAACAGTCAAAAAAACTGCCTTTGTAGAACCTAATTATGATGAACTTTTTAAAAAAATTGCAGATATTGAGAAAAAAATAATGCTACTTGAAAATTAATTCTTCATTTCCATTTGTAAACACTTCTCTATAATCAATAAATCCTCTTTTGATTCATGTTGATGATTCAAATCCTGACCCTGATGTATCCGTTTTTGACCGTCACAAGGTAGGATACATGTATAATTTTATACTGATCTCAATATGGAATAATAGGATGTGCATACTCTACCTTGTTGAGGGTAGACAGTTGATATCTGAAATTTGTTAATTATGTGTGAATGTCTACATGGAACTACAATGAATGTGATATTCCATTGGCAACGATGGATGTCGGCTCTACAATGAAATACCCTCATTGTGAGAAATTTGTGGTTTAGATTTCTGATTAGGATGAAGTTCCACATTTAATCTCTTGGACAGGAATCAAAATCAAGGCAAGTTAGTGTCTTGCTCCGATCATGTCTGGATTTTTTATACAAAGCATGAGAATCAAACTAATTTTGCAAGGCTCTATTATGGAACTAATTTATTCACTAAAGTGAATCCAATCTTACCTGATTCATACCTAACACTTTGAGGGAATCAATCTAAATCAAAAATTAGACGTTGATTGGTATTCTGTAAAATTCAAAAAATAACTTGGTTAAAATTACGGTGTAATTGAATCTCAAATAAGCATGACTGAACCAACCATTACGTACATCAACTTTGTTTACTGTGAATTAGAGGACACATGGAAACAAATCAGCAAAGGTAACTCTGATTTGGATATTTATGAAGCCATGGAAGATAACGCAAAAATAAACGTACGATTATTTTCGGAAAAAAAAATCCCTTACTATATGAAAAAAGGATCCAAAATAACGATAAAAGATCACATGTTAAAATTTAACAAATCTGATTTTAATAAATAATCTTTATTTTGATGCCATCCAATTGCCTTAGATTGTTTTTCTAATTTGGTTTTTTATCATGTTGTGATAATCGTGAAGATATTCTCATCCTCAAGGTTCTCAGAGGTGGATAAAAAAAGCAATCTCAAAAAATAGTAGTCTGGAATGAATCGAACCAAGAAGAAACATTATTGCAAAGATAAAAGTTAGATACAAAAATTAAACAGATATTGCAAGAAAACTGGGCAAACCTAAATGGTCTAAAGATAAGATACCTTGAATCAGGAAAAGATAATCCCAGACATATTTTGTTTATTCATGGTCTTGGCTCTTCAGCTGATAGATGGGGGAATATTCCTAAATCTTTATCTGCAAACTTTCATACAATTTCACTTGATCTACCTGGTTTTGGTGAAAGTGACAAACCCCTATCAATGGATTATACCATTGAAAATTTTAGAGATATTGTAATAAATTTCATGAACTTGCTTGCAATCAATGACAAGACAAGTATTGTAGGTCATTCCTTAGGTGGATATATTGCATCAGAAGTAACCATGCAAAATAAAATTGATGTGGAAAGACTGATCCTGATAGATTCTTCAGGATTTCTAAAAAAGCCAACGCCCTTGTTGAAAGAATATCTTTGTGTGGCGATGAATCCTACAAATGACAATGTGAGAAATATTTTCGAGCAGATGGTTTCTGATAGCACAAAAATTCCATTAAAACTTGTTGAAAGTTTTATCAAACGAATAAATTTATCAAATGCAAAATATGCATTCAAATTAACTCTTGAAAACAGTACCAACACTCAGATAAAACTTGATAGACTAAAACTGATAGACAGTGTTCCAACCTTAATCATTTGGGGAGTTGAAGATAAAGTGATTCCTCTTCAACATTCAGAACTCTTCAAAAAATCTATTCCTAATTCACATATTGAAATAATTCCGGATGCAGGACATGCACCATTTACTGAAAAACCTGAACAAATATGTGAATTAATTCATAATTTCTTAACGTGAATATCTGAAATTTTCTAATTTACTAATTATTAGGTTATTGAAAGACTTGAAAATATGGAGATTCTCAATATTCAAAGACCAGAAATCTAGCGCTCAAGAATCAGAGAAAAATTAGATAAAATAGAATAAGAATTCTTGGAAAGGCATGAAACTGACAGATCAAAATGGTCTGATGATGTTAGGGAGAAATACAAGTAGAATGATGATTAATCACAATAACACTCAAGAAGTATCCTGAATAAATTTTCATGTGACAGTTTTCATTCGTAGAACAGACGATCTTGGTAAAGTTAGAAATATTCGAACTATGATTTTTAACAAAGAATTGGGAATTTCTCTAAATAATATATTTGATGATGATGATCAAAAACTAGAACAATTTTTCATCATGAAGAATAATGGTATTATTGGAACATTTAGATTAAGAACAGAAAATAATTCCTATAAAATTGAAAGAATGGGAATTCTAACAGAATTCCGCTCTAAGGGCTTTGGAAAGATCGCTTTGGAAGAAATCATAATGTATTCAATGAAGATGAATAAATCAAAAATTATTTTGGATTCAATTTATACTATAAGAGATTTTTATGCAAAATCAGGATTTATGCAAATTGGGAATGTCTACTCTAAGGTAGGAATACCGCATGTGAAGATGTCTATCAATTTATGATGATGACAATTATTTTTATCCACTGAAAAGTACTTCAAATATTCATGAGATTCCAGCCCAGATGACAGTAGATGTTGATTTTATTACACAGGAATTCTTGGATGCAGAAAGGGAAAGATTGGAATATACGTATCTCATGTATTTTGAATGTGATTTTTACAATTCTGCAAGAATTTGGTACATGACAGAATATTTTCAGTATGGGGAAGATGTATAGATGACTTAATGTTCGATCCTATTCAGTTCTTTTCATAATCCTATCTGAGATTGTGAAAAAATTAATTGAATTCGTTAATTGTTATCTCTTTTTCGTTTTTTTAACACTATTCTATATAGATAGAATTTATTTTCTTGTTTTGCCTATAGATAAGGAAAATAAATGGAAAAAGAAATCTTAGAACGAAAGCATAATCCCGAATCATTTAATCGGGAAACAGTTCTGTTGGGTACCTGCGAAACCTTACAAAACTAACTCTTTCCTTTTGTATCCAAATTTTATAATTTTAAAAATGATGTGTGAAACCAAGAAAAGGACAACTTAATGCCATCCTAGTCCGTCAGATCCATTAACCTATCATCAAATCTTAATTGAATCTTTCAATTATTCTCATCTTGTTTTCTGTGATCTAATCAATTAAATTACAAAAAATTCTACAATTCATTAATTCCAATGGACACTGATGAAGCAATTAACACAAGGCGTGCAATAAAAAAATTTGATAATACACACAAAATGACTCCTCAGCAAGTTAATTTTTTAATGGATCTTGCAATTCGTTCTCCTACAAGCTATAACCAACAAAATTGGAGATTCATCACAGTCACTGATCAATCAGTTAAAGATCAAATTAGCAAAGCTGCACGTGGTCAACCTCAACCATCTGATGGCTCTTTGGTGATTATTTTATGTGGGAACATGAACGCATGGAAAGAAGATCCTTTCAGATATTGGAAAAACTCTACTTTGGAAAAACAAGAACATGTAAAAAATGCAATGCACACAAAATATGTTGATAGCCCTCAAAATCAACGTGATGAAGCAATCCGCTCTTGTGGCTTTGCAGGGCAGACAATAATGCTTGCTGCAAGGCATATGGGTCTTGATTCATGCCCTATGGTTGGTTTTGAATATGATGAATTGGCAAAAATAATAAATTTGCCCAATAATCATCTGATTGTTTTAATGATAGTTGTTGGAAAAGCAGCAGAACCTGCAAATCCACGTGGTGGTCAATTACCCTTGGATGAAGTGGTCTTTGAAAACAAATTCTAAAACTCTAATAACTTTGTAATATATGATATAATCATTGGATTATGAAAATTTTTGCTCGCAAATTCTAGACGTAGATCCCAACATTAGATTTGCTACAGTTTATGATGAGTGGGCAGTTTGTACAGGGGGTGGAATGAGAGACGGTGTGAAAAATTTCCTTTCAGAACATGCAGAAAATGAGCTAGTTAACATATCTATACTTGATTGGAAGGCACGTAAGGATATGTCCAAATGGCTTGGCAAAACCAAATACACCTTAGCTGAGTATGACAAGGTTAAGCGGTTTTCATTTTATCTAGGCGATGACCATTTACTTCTTGTGAGTGCCGAAAAAGATTGTGAAACTAATATGGTAGTTGATGAGGTAATCAAACTTTATTACAAAAACCAAAACTAAACGGTCGACTCTCTTATGGATAAATAATTTGAATCTTTTTATGAGCAAACATTGAATTGTAATCATGGAATTAAAGTCGGAAAAATCAATTAAGGAATACCTGAAAACTTTACCTGATGACACTATAATCAAATATTATCTTGATGTGGAGTATAGCCCATTTCCTATACTGCTCATTGAAGAATATACTAGACGGTTCAAACGTAAAACTAAAGATGAAATTATTAAAGATCTAAAACTCCAAACACGTCTTGCTCATAAGAAGACTCGTGAACTTGGAAAGATGGCAAAAAAACATAAACTAATTGATGATGTGACAAGACAAAAATCTGAAGAAATTATTAAACATGCAAAGAAAAAAGGATACACAATAAGTGAAAAAATAGCCTTAAAGGGCAGTATTTTGGGGTCTCGATTAAAAAAGAAAACTAAATCCAGTATAAAGTCTGGACTTGACGTTGGAAAAAAGCTAAAAACTTCTTCACATAAAGATTTGGATTTATTAAAAAAACTTGATGACTTGCAAAAAGCAGGAATAATCACCAACAAGGAATTTCAAGAAAAAAAGAAAAAGATCCTCTCTAAAATTTAGATTCTATTCTTTCAGTGGAAAGCAAATTGTAATAAAATATGACACCTGTAGATGGTTGTAAAATAGAGTACTTACACCTGATCTTTTATGATTAAGGTAAGACGTGAACCAATCCCCATATCCGTTGTACATGACCTATTGTTTATTTTTTATCTTCATCACATTTTTTACACATCTCTTTCTAAATTACATACTTGGTTTATTTTTCTTTGAAAATCCATATTAATTCTAACGAAATGCTGTATCTACAAAATCCTTTAAATTTTGTTATATCTTGAAAGTTTCTGTAGATGATGATAAAATTTGTATCTATATTTTCAATTTTTCTGATTTTTTCAATGAGTGTAAGTTCATTTTATGTGGTATATGCTGATCAGGCTATTGGAAAATCTGGATGGGAAGTATTGTCTGATAAAGTATGTGGGGACAAATTGTGCACTGAGATTGATTCTGATTCTGCGACAATTATACCTTCGTCAATAGCATATTTCTCACCTCCACTAAAGCAAATTTCTCAGGGGATTGATCCTTCAAATGTTACGTGTACTGAAGGTAAAGCACTGGTATTGAAGCAATCCAACGGGTTGCCTGCATGTGTAAACCCTTCTAGTGTTGAAAAATTAATTACTAGGGGTTGGGCTGTTCACATTTTACCTGATTACAATAATCAAAACAATAACTCTGAAATTTTTACACAAGGAAACCATTCTACAATATCCGAAACTGTAACTTATTTTGATGATGTGTCTGGCTATTTGGCAAAACCTACAACTGATGGAAGTTATCCTGGTGTTGTTATGATTCATGAGTGGTGGGGATTAAATGACAACATCAAAGAGATGGCAGACAAACTTGCATCACATGGCTATGTTGTATTGGCAGTTGATCTTTATGGCGGACAAGTTGCAACCACCTCTGATCAAGCAAGACAACTGATCACTACATATGATTTAGAACAAGGAATACAGAACATGAATTCTGCTGTTTCCTTGCTAAATGATGATTATTCTGTAAACAAGATTGGTTCCATTGGTTGGTGTTTTGGAGGGGGACAATCACTTAATCTTGCACTTTACAATGATGATATGGATGCAACTGTAATTTACTATGGATCTTTAGTAACTGACACCGAAACATTATCTTCAATTCAATGGCCTGTCCTTGGAATATTTGCTGAATTAGACCAAGGCATTCCAGTTGATACGGTAATTGAGTTTGAATCATCACTAAATGAATTGGATGTAGAGAATTACATTCGTGTTTATGATAACGTTGATCATGCTTTTGCAAATCCGTCTGGAGATCGATATGCTCCTGAGGAATCTGGTGATGCATGGGCTCAAACCATCTCTTTTTTAGAATCTACTCTGAAGTGATTTTTTTTCTTTGAAAATACCTTTTTTTATGAATTTCTTAAATAACATAATTTTTTAAATGAATAATGAATCGTGAAGATTTTGATTATTCTTCTATTTTGATTCAAGATATTATGACAAGGATATTGATCACCGTAAATTCTACTACC
>JAOUAY010000211.1 GCA_029860565.1 Candidatus Nitrosopumilus sp. | reverse complement strand
ATTCCAATAAACTACTATCAAACTATACAGATCTTAGAAAATAATCAGAGTAAGATTATCCTAAAAAATAGCAAGATTAGTTACAATGAAGTAAACAATCGATGATATTCTTTTTCTGCCATATCTAAAAATTCTTTAGAACCATAACCAGTTTTTAGCATAGAAGAAATTATACTTCCACCAGCACCAACACCCTCTTTGGCAAATCCTTCAGAAAATGCCTTTAGACCAGAATATTGTGAATTTTTTAATCCTGGATCTACAGAGATCACAGGAATATCTACAATTTGTTCTACAAGACTCTTGAAATTTGCACTTTCATCATTTGTAATGTAAGAAGTTGTTCCAATTGCAGTATTTTCTGGGTTAAATCCAATTTTTGATGCAAATGCCAATACAGCAGCCATCTGTGTTCCACCAGCTAACATGACATTAGACACACTAGAGGCAGAACTCAACATTCCTGCCACAAAAGGAATCATAGGGTCACCAACTTTCGCTACAATACTATAAGGATGATCTGAATCTATTCTCTCCAGTGCAGAATTAACAATTTGATTTTTCAGTTTAACTGGATTCTCAGGGATGCTAGAACTAACTTTAGCATCAAACCCCAGAGCTCGTAATACAGATAATGCAGTAGTTGTTCCACCAGGAATACTTTCACCAATTACTAAGCAATCAGTAAGAGATGCCATGGTTCTCCCAACAATTCTACCGTAATCAACAGCATGAGATACTTGAGAATCAGTCATGGCATCTTGAGTTGAAATGTTTTTTCCAAACGATAAACCTGTTTCAATAAAAGGTAATTGGGGGGCGATTTTACTACCTGCATTAATTGTTAAATGAGGAATACTTGCAGATTCTAATGCAGTTTTAGTTAACAGTCCAGGAGTGGGTTTTCCATCAGGAGTCATTGGAATTTTATCAATTGTTTTACAATATCCATAATGAAGATATTCCGCATCAGCAGGAGGAGTAAACTGTATTGAGTCTTTGTCTGCACCTGCAAAAGTGATTCCTGGAACTTCACAAGTTTCAGTGTATGAGATTACAAACGAAAAAAGAAATCTTCCAGGTTTTATAGTTTCAAGAAACTTTTGAGCCTGATCAATATTTCCAAATAGTTCAAAATTTTCCATAGAAGTCACTAACCCATCATATCAATAAATTGCTGTTCGGTTCGTTTTTGCATTACATGATTAGTGATTTTTTCTTGTCCAAGAGTAGATGTTTCAGAACTACCATAATTATGTCCTGAATACATGATTAGAGTTTCATCCAAATTATGCAAAACATCAAAAATACTATGATATAGATCTTTTGCACTTCCGCCAGGTAAATCAATTCGACCACAGTTTCCAACAAACAAAGTATCACCTGAAAAAATTTTCCCATCACCAATCAAACAAATACTATCTTGAGAATGTCCAGGTGTGTGAAGTACTTTTAATTCAGAATTCCCAAATTTAATAAAATCTCCATCCTTTACTGTAATATCATGTTTTAATTCTGATGATTCATGTTGGATGATAGGAGCTTTTGTAGATTCCACCATGGCTTCATTTCCCAATGTATGATCAAAATGATGATGAGTATTTACAATGTATTTTATTTTTAAATTATTTTCTTTTATGATCATTTCTAATTCGACTAATTCCCATGAAGGATCAATAATTATTGCATCACTTGTATCCTCGTCTTCAACAATGTAAGAAAAGTTTTGCATATTCCCTACTTGAATTTGATGGACTTTCATAATATGCCCTCTTCGGATTCAGGAGGAATTCCAATTTTTTCAGCAAATAATTCACCAGTCAAATCTTTTCGTTTAGGTATGCCTTGCTTCATCTTGTGAAAGGTAACGGTCATATCACATTTTGAACAAATATTTGCGGTTTCTCCTGTTTGAGGATCTAATCCAGAGGGCACATCTACAGCAAATTTGTAGCAATCTGTTTGATTAATGAAATTAATTGCAGATGCATATGGTTCTTTAATGTCTCCAATTATACCAGTTCCCAGTATACCATCAATTATAACATCAGGATTGAAATCAAATTTAAAAGAATTACCATACATTAGTTTCACAGATGGCATTTTCTGTAAAATAGACCAATTCCAATTACTTTCTTCTGTCTTAATGTTTTCAGGAATTCCAAGAAGCACCACCGTAACTTTTGCACCATAGCCAGCTAGATGTCTTGCCATCACCAACCCATCTCCACCATTATTTCCCAATCCCACAAAAATTAGAATATTTTTTGATTCTATATCTTCAATCTTATCTACTAAGCGTCTAACAGCTGCAGCACCAGCATTTTCCATCATGAATTTTTTTAAAAATCCCATATCATG
>JAOUAY010000210.1 GCA_029860565.1 Candidatus Nitrosopumilus sp. | reverse complement strand
CAAAGGGGAAGTTTACGAGTTTGTTTTTGATCAACACAAAGCACCATTAAGCAAAAAAGTATCAGAATTTCTAGAAAAAGAAAAAGAAATTGAAATGAAAGCAATTTATCAATTTGATTTAAAATCATTAGAATTGTTAGATGTGAGCTCTAATGAAGCTACAGCAAATAATGATGATATAGAAGAATAAAGTCAATCCTTTCTTATAGAATCTAGTTGTTTTTTGAAAGATTTTCCTAAAATAGGATTGATAAAATATGGAAACGTGTTTTTCATCCATACTGCACCCCTTACTACGGATGGGACTATGATCTCCAACCTTGGTGAATTTGCCGCCTTTAGGATTGTTTTTGCTACAGTCTCAGAACTAAGTGAAGTAGGAGAAAATTTTGGCATTTTTTCAAATGATGGATGTTCAAAGAAATTGGTTCTAACCATGATGGGACTGACAACGGTAATTCCAACTCCAGTGTTTTTTAGCTCATGTTTAAGACCCTCTGAAAATCCCAGCATTGCAAATTTTGATGCACAATAAGATGCAATTCCAGGCAAGCCAAAACTTGCTGCAACAGATGCAACATTGACTATATGACCAGATTTTTTCTTTAACATTGATGGAAGGAAATTTTTGATGCAATAAACCATTCCGAAATAATTTGTTTCCATCTGTGACTCTATTTCATCAATAGTAAGATCATCTACAGAACCATATATTGCAAAACCTGCATTGTTTACTAAAATATCAATAGATTCAAATTTTTCTAAAACTATTTTTGACATTTCTTTGACTTGATCTTTTTTAGAAACATCACATTGACAAACTAATGTTGATACATTGAATTTTTTTAACTCATTTGCAACTTGTTCAAGTTTATCCTTTTTTCTTGCAACCAAAATTATGTTAGCACCAAGTTTTGCAAATTTTATTGCAGTTTCTTTACCAATTCCAGATGATGCACCAGTAATGAGAATGACTTTATTTTTAAAATCCACACATCAAAAAAAATCATTTAAAGATAAAGTGGTTTCTATAGAGTATTTATCTATAAAACAGAACGTATTAGTAAGAATTGCAATGCAACTAGGAGTTCAAATTTGAACGGGAGCACAATATGCTGGGAGATATAGTTTAGAGGTGTTTTATCATACCCACGTGGACAAAAATCAGATTTGATTTGAATCTAAATATCTTTTTAAGAAAAAACATGCCTAATTTAAGATCAGAATAAAAATGAGTGATAAAAACCATGCAGACCGATTTCTGGAAGAACTTAAAAAAATAGAAAATGAAAAACCCATCAAAATTTATCTTGATAAACAAAAGGATCAAAAATTAATTATTGATTTAGACAGTGGAAATAAAGAACATGTTACACTAAACGATTCAACTTATCCTGTGAATCTACCTGATTCTTCATTGTTACTGTTGGACGAAATTATAATGGAACAACAAGATAGATTGTTGGAATGTGCTAAAGACTATCTCCAATCTGGAAGAGATACTTACTTTTTTCTCTATGATTTAATTTCTTTATGTGTGTATATCGATGATTTACCTAAACGCTTCAACAAATTAAAAAAAATAGCGCCAACTGATGACGAATTACTCCACAATAGAATACATGCAGAATTGGGATCAGAATATCAAAAACAAAATAAATCTTTAGGTTTTGAAGAAGAAAATACCAAAAAACGTATTCCTGATTTACATGTTGATTCTTTAGATATCGAGATTAAGACTATCACTAAATCTGTATTGACAGATGAGGATCGTATTTCCTTTTCAAAAAGTTTTAGAAATTCTCATGATGCTGCCTTGTCTCAAATTGATGATGGAGGGATGATTGTTATTGGTATGTGGTCTCAAAGAATGAATAATGAGCTGAAGGCTTACTTTAGCAACTTATGTTTTACCTCTTTACCTCAAGTAGGAAGTAACAAAACTATTCTAGTTTTGGAAGGCAACAAAGTATTTGAAGATTATTTTGTAGTATTGCCTTCAAATCAAGCTCAAAATCTTATTTATGAATTTGCTAAATCTGGATACAAAAGAATTGATCCAATGTCATACATGAATCACATGTCGCGTGAAGGATTTCCGCATGGTCGAATTACTTCGGGTTCTGGAATGATATATTCTAGAAGAATGGGATAATTTTGAAATCTGTTATGGTGATTTCTATGTAGATCGTGGTTTTGATATTTTACTCAAGGCTAATTTTACTAAAAGTAACCAAGTAATTACAATCGGAACATAATATGTTGCAATTCTCCAACCAATTACTGCATCCCAAGCTACAATTCCCTCAGTAATCTCAAAGGCAAAAGGATCTAAATTATTCAAATATGCTATGATTCCAAATTCTGCCAAACCTG
>JAOUAY010000052.1 GCA_029860565.1 Candidatus Nitrosopumilus sp. | reverse complement strand
TAATGTAATTTACTAAACTTCTATAGTATTTTAAATGAAAATTCAAATCATTAATTTCTGTCTGTTTTAATTCTTCAAGCTCTGGACCAAAATCACTTTTGTTTGATTCAATATGGTTTAATGTATTATCATTCACTTCAATCATATGAAAAAGACTGTGTAGTACTTCTCCCTTTGTAAGGGTTTTATCACATGATTTTTTTAGCAATACCTCAACCCAATCCATGTTCATTTTGGACATAATTGTTATATCCACTCCAGAATTTGAATTCTTTAGACTTGTACTCTATTTTTTTTAATCTGAGGTGAAATGATTATTTCTTTTTTTTCTGTTTTTTCCTGTCCATAATTTCTTTATTTCGTTCAATGTCTGAATGAACATCTACATGCTTGTATAGATCATCTTTTGAATCAAATAATTGCTCACAGTAATAGCATTGATGCATATCTAAATAATAGATATCCCAGATAAATTACTTTTCTTATAATTCGTAAAATTTGTTCCTAATGATGAAATGTAATTTTTGTGGTATGCCCTCTATTCAAAATAAATAAAATAAAATGGAAAATAATCTAATTTAGATTACTGACCGCTTTCAAATTTTTCTCTAATCTCAGCTGCTTTTTCAGCATAAGGATCTTCATACCACTGTTCCTTATTCAAATCAGCTCCAAGAGCTCCAGTTTTTTGCAGTAGTCCTTCGTCTGCTTGACTTTGCAAGACTGCATCTTCTGGTACATAGTTCTTTTGGTTTTCGGTACCATAAATAATTGCGCCTGCCATAGCAGCAACACCCACGGCAATACCAATGTAAATTAATGCTTGTCCCATGATTACGGTTCTAATTTTTAATATTAATCACGTATGTCTACATTGCAATGCAGTGTAATCATTTAATGCGTTTCTAACTTGATCTCAGAGTTGCATACAGGCGTGTTGCCTGTTTCATTTTTGTAATCTTCAATTAATTGTAATTGTCGTTCTTTTGGATTTTCGGTAAATACTCTTTGGTAGAATGAAGTCTTTTGTTTACATTCATCTCCTTCAAACTCTGTATCAACATATGTTTCAAATGTCTTTTCCAGACTATCTGTTTCTCCAATGTAAATTGGATCTTTGTTTCTATTATAAAGCACATAAACTCCTGAATTGGGCTTTACAAATTTAGCACTATCTACCCAAACTCTCATTTTATCTTCTAACAATTCCATACTATTACCTAATACCACTGATATTAAACTAGATTGCAAAGATGATTGATATCAAAAGAACCTCCATACTTTTAATATTGAGAATAAAGAGATGTAATCCTGTCTATTCTAGAAAGTTTTCCAGATCAATTTACCCCTAGAGAAATACAAAAAGAGATTATCTTTGAAATTGAAGAGAAATTAAAATCAGGATATAAAAAAATTATTTTATGTGCTCCCACTGGCGTTGGAAAATCTCTTGTAGGTGCAACTGTTTCTAGTTATTTTGATAGCTCCTTTACAGTTACTGCATCTAAACATCTTCAAGATCAATACATCAAGGACATACCATTTCTAAAACCTGTTAAAGGAAAACAAAATTTTCCTTGTCTTAAATTAATGGCTGCTGAGAAAGTAGATAATTCAAGAAGGGCAATGAGATGGGGTCTGACATGCGATAAGGGGCAATGTCAGGAAAGAATATCTAAAAATGGAAAAGAAGTTTTTGAAGTATGTAAATTCAAGCCTACAATTAAACAAGTTGAAGAAAATACGGCAGATTCACAGTCTTGTCACTATTATATACAAAAATATGATGCCCTTGTTTCAAAGCATTCGTTATGGAATTATCACGCATTTTTTACAATAATGAAATTCAACAAAAAACTTTTTGAAGAATATTTGGATAGAAAAGTAACTATATTTGATGAAGCTCATAAGATTGAGGATCAAATAATTCAATTTGTGGGATTTGATATTTTCAGTGGTCAAGTTGATGAGTGTAATCTTAATTTGGAAAAATACAATTTCACAGATTTGGATTCCATGATTCAGCTCACTGATGATATGGCTTATTCATATGCGAAAAAAATCAAAGATATCAAAGAAAGCTCTGCATTTCAAAGTGATCCTGACTATGAACTGATTACAGGATTAGAGCGACGTCATGATAGATCTGCCCAAGCAAAAATAGACATTATGACTGACAAAGATAACTTTGTTGTAAATGATCCTGTTAAAGATTTCAATGGGAATTTTAGAACTGTTTCTGTTAAGCCTATTGATATTTCAAAATTTGCAAACTCTTTTTTTGAAACTGAGTATCAAATTTTTATGTCTGCAACAATTGACAAATCTAGTTTTTGTGAAAATATGGGATTGCGAAAAGATGATGTTGCATTTGTTGATACAATAAAGTCTCCCTTTCCTATTGAAAATAGGACAATTGATCTTCTTAATATTCGACGACTTAGCTATGGGTCAACTGAAGAAGATGAGCTTGAAGTAATCAAAACCATTGACAGGATCATGGATGAACATTCAGATGAGCGTGGGTTAATTTTAACTTCTTCTATTCCTAGATGCCAGAAAATTTTACGATATCTTTCTCCTAAAAATACTCAAAGGATTAGAATCTGTCATAGTAGAAACCAAGATGGAAAAACTCAAGATGAGATAATCTCTGAACATGCTGCTGATCCTACTGGTGTTTTGCTCTCCTCTTCTCTTTGGGAGGGTGTTGATTTGAAAGATGATTTGTCTAGATTTCAGATTATTGCAAAGGTTCCATATCCAAATTATACTGAAAAGAGAACAAAGGCCAAGATGAGCAAATTTCCTACATGGTACACTTCTCAAACTTTGACCAAATTACTACAGGGATTTGGTCGTTCAATTAGAAGTGATGATGACTGGGCAAAAACATACGTTTTGGACACTGCCGCAAATAATGTGTTCTTTAAGGCACAACAAATGATTCCAAGGGCATACTATGACGTTTTAGGAATGGACAACCAATAATCTTTTTTTAAAATGGTTACCTTCTTGAACAGCCACATTTTACATAAACCAACTTGAATTCTCCGTTTGTTTTGATATTGTGAGACATTGGTTTACGGCATTGCTGGCATTCGTTAAACCCAAAATATTCTTCAACTTGCACCATGTTATACTCCCATGACTTTTTACCTTCATTCCAAGACACTGAATTAATTTCAGTTGGAGTATCCATTATGCTCATTGTGGGATTAAATTCATTAATTAATTTTTAAATTTTTCATGGATTGAGATTTTTGAAGTCCAAACATTTTGTATCAAATTTATTCAAGTATTGTTTAGCATTAATTTGAGAGTCTGTCACGTACAATTCACAGGTTTCAGAATCAATAAGCGTACTTGTATTATCATTACTCATGAATTGTATTGTAAGAATGGTAACAAGTCCAATTATTACAATGATTGCAAACTTGCTTGAATAGATATCCATGTCTTTTCCTAATATAATTTTGAACTTAAGTTTAATCATGTTGTGAAAAAGCAGCGTGTGGTAACAATGTCAAAAAATTACCTTTTTAGTGTACAATCATCATTTTACAATAACAATGTTAATTTTCTTTCGTGTCATCCATGAAAACAATCTCATGTTATGATAATTCTTCTTGTAGGCAGATTGTCCATTTCTACGGATTTGCAGTAGTGATTGCACCTTGTGCTGCAGACCCTACTAGTGTTGCAAATTTTGCAAGTGCTCCGGATGTATAGTTCGGTTTAGGCTTTCTCCATTGTTTTCTTCTATTTTCTAATTCTTCTTCAGACACGTGAAGATCAAGCACGTTAGTTTCAGTGTCAATTGTTATCTCATCTCCCTCTTTTACCAGGGCAATTGGACCTCCGACATATGCTTCAGGTGCCACATGGCCCACCATAAATCCCCTTGTACCTCCGGAGAATCGTCCATCAGTTACCATTGCAACTTTTTTGCCTAATCCTTGACCTACAAGTGCAGCAGTTGTGGCTAACATCTCTCTCATTCCTGGACCTCCTTTTGGCCCTTCATATCTGATTACCACAACATCTCCCTCATCAACTTCACCTTTGGACACTGCGTCAAATGCATATTCTTCTCTATCATATACACGAGCCTTTCCGGTAAATTTTGTCATTTCCACTCCTGCTGTTTTGATTACAGCCCCTTCCGGTGCTAGACTTCCTTTGAGAACTACTGCGGTGCCAACTGTGTGAAGTGGGTTTTCAATTGATCTTACGATGTGTTGTTCTACTTGAGGCATCTTCATTGAATCAAGATTTTCTTTAATTGTTTTACCTGTAACTGTGATGCAGTTTTCATTGAGCAACCCTTTACCAAGTAATTTTTTTAAAACAAATGGAATTCCACCAACCTTGTCAAGTGAATTCATGACATAGTTTCCCCCTGGTTTCATATCTGCTAGATGGGGCGTTTTTTTCCTTATTCTTTCAAAATCATCATATGTTAATTTGATATTCACTTCATTTGCAAGTGCAAGTAGGTGTAAAATTCCGTTGGTTGATCCTCCGACAGAATTTAGCATCATTATTGCATTTTCAAAGGCTTCAAAAGTTAAGATTTCTTTTGGTCTGATATTCATCTCTAATAATTTGGCACATGCAACTCCTGTGTCATATACCATTTTTTCTCGTCTATCATCTTCTGCTGGGGGACTAGCACTTCCTGGCAATGCAATACCTATTGCTTCAGAAATTGATGCCATTGTATTTGCCGTAAACATTCCTCCACAGGATCCTGCATTTGGACATGCTGTATTTTCAATATTTTTTAACGCTTCAAGAGATAGTTCTCCCGCATCATATGCACCTACTGCTTCATAGACATCAACGACTGTCAATTCCTTGCCGTCTAATATTCCTGGCATGATTGTTCCTCCGTAAACAAATACTGATGGTACGTTTAGTCTGGCCATTGCCATCATTGTTCCAGGTAAGCTTTTGTCACATCCTGCAATGCCTACAAGTGCATCATATTGATGTGCTCTGACCATCAATTCAATTGAATCCGCGATGACTTCACGAGAAACTAGTGATGATTTCATCCCTTCATGTCCCATTGCAATTCCATCACTTACTGCGATTGTTGAAAATTCTCTAGGTGTTGCACCTGCATCTGAAACCCCTGCTTTAGCTTTGAGAGCTAATTTTGGAAGGTGAATGTTACATGGTGTTGCCTCATTTCCAGTGTGACACACACCTATAAACTGTTTAGATAAATCATCATCATTTAGTCCCATTGCTTTGTACATCGCTCTATGTGGTGATCGTGCTGTTCCTTCCACTACATTTCTGCTAGAAATTTCCATGACATGTGATTTTCAGATTGCTATAATTTAGACTTTAGTAAACAATCTTGATCAATTGTATTTTTTTCGTGCCTAGATTATCCAAAAAAGGACTTTAGGGTTGTTGTGTTAAATTAGGAATTACTTTTGTGTCTGTTTCACAACTATTATGAAAAATTGGTTGACCCGGTTCAAACCAAAATTTTAACACATACTAAATTATTGTTTCAATTCAAAATGATTACATGAAAGGATTATGTACAAAATTCTATTGTTCCGGAGTTTCAATCACATTTGATTCAGAAACCTTTGAGGCAATATGTGAAAAGTGTAGAAATTAGATTAAACCATACCCATTGTTATTGTACCCTCAACTGATATGTTCAACTCAATATGTTAACGTATTATTTTCATTCCAAGAAATGAATCATGATTAAATGCAAACTCTTGTGAGTCTTTTACATATTGTATGCTGCCCACTTGATTTCCACAAATACATACTCCTAACTTGAAAGGTATTTTTTCTTGTCCACAACGAGGACATGTTTTGTAGTTTTCCATAATTATATTGGGAAATGAGTGCATTTATGCTATCTGTTAACATTGTTAACGAAAATAACAATTAGTTTATCTTTCTGTCAAACAAATCCTTTTTAGCATAACATCAATATGGAAAAATTATTGTGCACGAAAGAGTATTCGATCGTTGTAGAAAGTTACACCAATAAAAAACTTTGAGGTTTCTAAAATAAAATCAATTATGTCGTATTGGGAAGAAAATGTATTCATCAATCAGGATGAAAAAATATGAAATACAAGTTTAATGGAATCTACATTTAATAGTTACTCACTAAATTTCAGTTGATCTTAGAAAAATATCGTATTGAAATAATTTCACAGGTATTTAGGTGTGAATTTAATAATATGTGTATACATTGTGACTATTGTGAACATTGTTAACACTCTGTTTATATCACTGACATAAAGTATGAGTGTATGAAAGAAGCTCTTACAAACATTATTTTGCCTGCTTATACATATTCAAAAAAATTTGATCTTCTTGCAAATAATCCAAATGAAGAATATGTTGCTAGTATGGTGGGGACTCCCAAATATTTTTGTGTTGGAATTATTGATATTATAGGTTCTACAAAAACTGTAGCAAAACTTCCTCAGAACAAGGTATCTAGATATTATGAAATTTTTTTAAACACTATGGCAAAAACTATTAACCAATTCAGTGCTCGCATTCTAAAAACCATGGGTGATAGCCTCTTGTTTTATTTTCCTGATACATGTCATGGTAACCGCAAATTTGGTTTTTTGAGTTCTATTGAATGTGGGTTTTCTTTGATTAATACACATACGAGACTCAACTATCAATTAAATGAAGAGTATTTGCCCAAAATTGATTTTAGGATAAGCTTTGATTATGGAAATGTAACAATTATGAAAACTGCTGACTCTGCAATTGATCTTGTAGGTCCAACAATTAACACATGTTCAAAAATCAATTCGCTAGCAGCAAAAAATGAAATGATCATTGGCAGTGATCATCATGAACAACTAAAAAAATTTGATGAATATAAATTCAAACAAGCTGGCAGTTATTCAGTTGACTTGAAACATTCTTATCCTACATACACTGTATCTAGAAAAAACTAATTTCATTAACATGATATGCTAAGAAATCTGTCACAGATACAATGCAATAAGACCTTCAAAATCTGACACAAGATATGACACAGAATGGAAGAGATGATCGTATATGATGTCTTCACAGACCGGAAATGTTTGAGTTGCCCTTGCTACGATGATGCTTTAAGAACAAATCCTAAAGCAACGACAAACAAAAACCCATTGATGATCACATTTGAAACAAAGAAAATTTAAAAAATAGAACACAGCCCATGCAAGATCCCGGTTAGTTTCCTTTAGAGTTTTTCACTCAGGGGGTAGAGGTGGACTTTGTTCTTGTAATTAATAGGATATTCTGAAACTTAAGCATGTCTATGGATTTGTACTATAAACAATAAAAAATATTTAGAAAAATATCTAAGATATTGCAAAAATTTTATTTTTGATTATGATTTTTTCAAACGG
>JAOUAY010000051.1 GCA_029860565.1 Candidatus Nitrosopumilus sp. | reverse complement strand
CAAAATGACAGCATCAATTCCTTTAGATCTACTAATGGTCTATCAAAGAATAGTGTCAAACCTCCTAATGCAAATGGTCCTAAAATTATCCCACCAACTACAAAACCAATTATTTCAGAAATTCCAAAATGTTTACAAATTCTACCTAACATCATTGAAGGAATAACCAGAACCAAAATTCCTACTAAGGTTGGAATTACATCAAATTCTGTTACCATTGAGAATTAGGCTTAATCTGAATTATTAAAACTAATTTCAAGAACCAAATTTGAATATGTCATTAGAATTTAGGCTCGGAATTTTTAGAAATCTTATAGAAAACTGCACCAATACCTATAATCCCAATCCCTACAAGAACAACTTCAATTTCAAATTGGAATCCCATATACACAGAAATTCCTAATCCAAACAATGGAAGAATTGGAAATTTTCCAATATTGATAGGAACTTTAAATTTCCTTTCAATATTAGGTTCCGTATAACGTAAAACAATAACAGCCAAATTTACAGCGGCAAAGGTAATCACAATTGCAAAAACTGTTATGTTTGCAACAATTACAATATCTCCAATTAATGTAAAAGCAATTGATGTTATCAGAATTACAATTATCGCCATCCAGGGTGTCTTTGTTTTAAAATGGACTTTTCCTAGTATTGCAGGAAATACTTTTTCTTTTGCCATACCATAAAAAATTCTGGAACCAGCAACAAGTGTAATCAAAACTGTATTGGTAATGGCAAAAAGAGCAATGGATGAAAGTAAGATATGTGCTTCTGAACCCAATCCCCGTTCTGCCACTAGTGCAATTGGTGCAGCAGAGGTGGCAAGTTCTTCCCAATTTACAACTCGAACTACAGCTAAAGAAACTAGTATGTACAAAATACCAGATATCACAACTGATAGAATTATTGCTTTAGGAAGTGTTTTTTTAGGCTTTTTTACCTCCTCTGCTATATTTGCCATGTCCTCAAATCCAATAAATGCAAAAAATATCAACACAAATGCAATAACAATTCCAGTAAAACCAGTTGGACTTTCAGTATAGTTTACAGGTTCAGGACTACCAAACGTAAAACCAATTACAATAATCAGAATTAATCCAAAAGCCTCAATAATTGTAAAAATGGTATTTGTCCACGCTGATTCTCTAATTCCTACAAAATTTACTATTGAGAGAATAACTAGCAAACCAATAGCTGAAATAATTATTGGAATGTTTACAAATTCTGCAAAATATCCTCCAAATCCCAATGCAACCGTTGCAGCTGTAATTATAGATGTAATGGCAGTTAGCCAACCAATTAGAAAAGCGAAAAAATTATTTTTGAAAGCATTTTTAATAAAAACATATTCTGCAGCTGCTTTTGGAAATATTGATGATAATTCAGCATAACTAAACCCTGCAAATAATGCAACAATAGATCCTAAAACAAATGCAATCCATACAGAGTCTCCAGCAAAACCCGCGGCTTCACCTATTAGTACATAAATTCCGGCACCAAGAATTAACCCAGTTCCATACATTGTAAGTTGAAAAAGACCCATGTGACGCTTTAATTCAGACATATGTCATCAATCCTAAGAGATTAGAAAATTTAATCCGTATCCTACTAAATATGCAACAACTGCAGCAATTCCGCCAATAATCAATGTAGTAATTCCTGAATATAACATTGATTTTTTTACAATTTTTCCTTTAATCATCCCAACTAGAAAAAATGCAGCAAGAACAGATACTGTAGAATACACAAAAGCTTCAGAATTTAGCTCAATACCAATTATCATAAAAATCATGAACGGAATTAATGGAATCAATCCGACAAGATTGAATCCAACAAAAGTACTTACAGAACTATGAAAGGGATTTTTCCCATCTTCAATTAATCCAAGTTCTTCTTTCATCATTGTGTCTATCCACACCTTTCTTCTTGATGTGATTATTCGTACAACATCTTCTAATAATTTATCTCTAAATCCTTTTTCTTTGTAAATATCTCTGATTTCATCTCTTTCTTGTTCTTCTAAATTCTCAATTTCCCATTCTTCCTGCTTTCTTTTCATTTCAATAAATTCATTTCTCGCCTTTGATGCTTGATAATTTGCAGCAGCCATTGAAAATCCATCTGCAAATAAATTTGCAAATCCCAAAATTAAGATAATAACTGAAGGCAATGATGCACCCATTACTCCTGCAACTATGGCAAAAGTTGTAACTGCTCCATCAATAGAACCGTAAATGAAATCATCAAAATATACTTTCATGATATTACAATTAATTTTTATTCGTTATATCTAATGGTATCTTCATTGCATCTAAAATTACTGAATTTTTTTTAATGAAAATTAGTTTTTTTGAAATATCAATGATTAACAACTCTATATTTAATTGATTTTTGTATAAAAATCAAAGATATAATTTTTAATTTTGATTACAATTTAATTTCCAAAGTTGAAAATTAATGGTCTTTTTATATTAGAATGATTACCAAACCATACATGGCTAAGTTTAAAAAAATTCTTGTTCCACTTGACGGTTCTCCAAATGCTACTCGTGGATTAGATAGAGCAATTGAAATTGCAAAAGGTGGCGATGCTGAAATTACTGGATTTTATGTATTTCACTTACCTATGGCAGCAGGAATAAAATATACACAAAAAATGAAGGATGAGGCACAAAGAAAAGCTGTCAAAGCTATTGGCCCTGCTATGACTAGAACTCAAAAGGCTGGTGCCACGTTCAAATATCAAACTGGCGGTGGTAATACTGGCTCTGAAATTGTCAAATATGCTCAAAAAGGAAAATTTGACATGATTGTAATTGGTGCAAGAGGTGTGGGTGGTGCACACTTAACTCTTGGAAGTACATCAAATTATGTCATGCACAAAACAAAGATCCCTGTATTAGTGGTTAAATAATTTTATCTGAACTTTTTTTTATTTTTATTTACAAACTATTGATATTCTACATGTAATAACCTACAAGTATAGGAATTTGAAAAATCATCTTTGGTGTAAATTATGGTAGAAAGTAATTATGATATTTTAGCAATAGTAGAAGGTTCTACTGAGAAAGAAATTCGTGATGCGTTTAGACGATTAGCCCTTCAATTTCATTCAGATCGTGGAGGAGAAAATGAACAATTTATTAAAATTAAACAGGCATATGACGATCTCAAAATTGGTAAGAAATATCCTGAAACTGATTATGAAAAATTAAAAAATTCAAAAGTATATTCTGGTGATACTGAAGCTGATATTAGGAGAAAAAATCAGATTTTAGGTCAGGAATTATCCAAAGAAATGAAAACTGCTGAAGAATGGGCAGCAGCATTGAATCTATCAAATTCCACTGCAACAAGATTATTTGGATCAAAAACTCTTGGTGAGATTGAACTAGAACGAAAAGCAACTGGTGCTTTATCAATTAAAGGAAATTTCATGGCAGGAAGTTTAAGTTATGATGGCCCAATAATTATGCAAGGTAGTATTACTAGTCCTTCATGGACACAAGAATTTAAAACAGATATTCATTTGACTAAAGGAGATTTTAAATTCATTAATCCAATTGAAAATAAATATAAAATTGATAATGGTGCAAGAATAATTGTAGATAATGGAAATGTTGTTGTTGGAAATGTTTATGGTAGAAAATATCGAGTGGAAGATCCACAAGGACGAGTAGGTGTATTCCAAATTCAAGAACATAGAACTCATATTTCAGCTCCTAAAGGAAAAATTATTGCAGAAAATCTTGTAAACACCGTATTACTTGAAGCTGATACAATTATTGCTCTTAATGTCGAAGATGATGTGATACTATCTGCTCGTGAAATTTTATTTTATGGAGGAAAATTTACTTATGATTCTACAATTAAATTAAAACAAAATGGATCAGTACGATTTTTTGAGAATTTTTCTATTCAAGGTCTAAGTGGAGATGCAATTATTCAACTTGAAAATGGGAAAAAAATTAGGATGTTTGATCTTAAAACCAAAAAAATTAAGGATTTGGCAGATGAATTTGTTCCTAACAAAGAAAATTATAGAAAAGATGCTACAATAGTAGGACATGGCTTTACAATAACATATGAAATGTTAGATAATCTTTCAAAGAAACCATCTAAAAAACAAAAAAACGGTTGGGCATCAAGATTTGGCTTTTCTAAAAATTAACTAAATTTTTTCTTTAAATATTCTAAAATAAAAAACTCTTAATTTGATAATGGTTTCTTTTTATCATTTTCACTTTATTTTTTCCTTTTAACTTCAAAAATACTATAACCGTATTTTTGTTTTATTTCAATGGAACAAAATTGTATAAACTCATACTCAGAAAAATCTTTTAAAATTTTATACAAATTTTCTCCAATTACTACACTGTTTTTTGGACAAAATGAATTAATCTTAAAACATCTATTAACTGTAGGTCCAAAAATATCCGATATGTTTGAAGTAGTACTTTCAGCTACTTTTACAGCACCATATGTTGCACTAATCTTATAATCTAATGGAGGTAAACCTTCTTCATTAAGATGTTTTTTTAATTCATCGTGAGAATCAATCATAGATAAACAACATTCTAAAACATTTTTCATCATTGTAGAGTTTTTAGAATCAATATTTGCAAATCTAAACATCAGAGCATCTCCGATATTCTTTACTACTTCACCATTATATTCAAGAATAATTTTTGCCATAAAATTTAGAAAGACTTCATACATTTTGCTAACTCTTTCATCTGATAATTTAGAAGATATTCTGGTAGAATCTGTCATATCAATTACTCCTACACAATCATTTTCTTCATGCTGAGAAAATTTTAGCAACATGCCTCCCTCAAGTTGTTTGATGACCTTTTCTTTCTCTTTGATCTCAATTAATGATTCTTCTAGCTTTTGTGCCATCGAATCAAATGCATGGGACAATTCTCCAATTTCATCACCTGTTGTGATGTTTGTTCTTACATCAAAATTACCATTTGCAATTTTATTTGCTGCACTTTTTAATTTGATAAGTGGTCTTGAAATTGATTTTGATATTGTAAACGCAACAATTCCCATTCCTATAGTAATTATTATTCCAGTTTGGAGAATTCTGTTCTGTAAAATGTTTATTGGTTCTTCTACTTCTGATTTGTCAATTTCTACAAGTAAAACAATTCCTAAATCCTCTGCACAATAAGAAGATCCATAAATTACAACATTTCTATAATCTGGATAAAATCCCAAATTATTTTGTCCATCATTAAAACATTTTTGAACACCTAAAGTATCTACTTTCTGTTGATATACTGCATTCTCAAAAAATCTAGATTCAGATAACATCAAAAACTGTTTATTTACAATGTAAACTTCGCCTGTTTCTCCTAATCCACTTCTGCTTAGCAAAACATTATCTATTGATGATGTTCTCATTTTTGAAATAATCACTCCAATTGGATCATCTCCTCTTTTGCTATCATCAGCAAAAATTGGTGAGATAACAACCATCTTTTTGCCAGATTCTGTAGGTTCAAATTCAATAAAAGATTCTTTTAATCCTCTTTGAAATACTGCATTTTCAAAATAATCTTCATATGTATTACCACTAAGAGAAAAGAAAACTTTTCCATTATTCCCAATTATTTTTGTATCTTCAAACCCTATTGAAAATCCAATTAATTCCTGAAATGCTTGAATTTGAATTAAAAAATCTCTACGGTTACTTTCTTGGAACTCTTTTAATTTGTTATTCGAAATTTGGTTCATTTCTGAAACTAATGACTGAATCATAGGATCACTTGCAAGAATATTATTTTGCTCAATCCTTGATTCAAAAAGTAATCTTATCGTATCACCTCGTACTGTTGATTCTCCAAATAGTTGATCTCCTGCTCTTTCTTTTAGAATTTGATCAGCATAATTGAAACTAAGAAATCCTGTAATTGAAAGAGCAATAACTGACATAGTCATTACCAACAAAATGAGTTTTTTACTAAGATTAAATGAGATCGACATTTTTATTCTATATTTTCTTTACATGCATATCAAGTCTTCTTGAATATACCATGCCTGTAGTAATTCTTTGAATTGATAGTTATTTGCATTAATGAAAATGACCTCAAGTATTTAATTAACTAATTTACGTTTTAAGTATATGAAATTTTTAATTTTATCTTCATTATTGATAATTTTAGCCTCAACACCTATTGTCTTTGCTGAAGAATATATCATTGATATCCCATTTGGAGCATATAATCCTGAATTAAACACTCCAGCAGAAGTATGGTATGATCCTCCTCAGATTTTTGTTACTGTAGGTGATACAATTACTTGGTATAATGATGATAGAGAAGCCCACACTGTAACTAGTGGAGATAGTCCAGGACGATTTGGATGGATGGATAACAAAGATTTTGGAACACCTGATGGAATATTTGATAGTGGAAGATTCATGCCAGGCGAATCATGGTCTTACAAATTTGAAGAATCTGGAACTTTTTCTTACTTTTGCATAATTCATCCTTGGATGGAAGGTATTGTAGTTATTGAAAAAGCAATTCCAGATTTTCCTCATGATGCATCAGGTAAAAAATTAGATTTCCCATTATTGCAATATACACCAGATAGAGACATAGAAGTGAATTTATCTTGGGATCCACCAGTCATCAAAACCCATGAAAAAATTCAATTTGTATATCAATTTTATGATCCTCAAACAAATTCTAACCTTGCAGAAATGAAATACAGTTTTGTAATATTTCAAAATGGAAATGAAATTTTTCGAGATAAGGGACTAAGTCAGATAGGTGGAGATTACAGAAATTTTATTTTCAGTGATTCTGGCTCAATTATTATAAGAATGGAAGGAATTCAATCACCTTCAATATTTGCTGAAGAAAGTGTTACTGTGTCTGGAAATATAGAAAATAAAGAACAAAGATCAGTTGATTTTACATCTGCGGTTTATGATAATCCTGAAAAAACTTCCCATGAAACTTATCATATAAAACCAGCTCAAAGACTTACAACTTATTATGAATTAATGATATTCATTATTCTTGTTCCTGGTATTATGTTTCTCATTGCATTATTTTGGTTAAAGAAAAAACCAAAAATTCCAGATTCAACACCAGGTGCTGTTAAAATCTAAAATAATAAAAAGAAATTAAAATTGTTTGAATTAATCTAATCGATTAATTCAGTCCAACCTTTGACGAAGACTGAGTTCTTGTAAAGTGGAACCGGTTGTCCAACAGTAAAGTCCATTGGTCTCATCCAAAAGATTGCTTTTGTTGGGCATACACCTATGCATGCGCCATCAGAAATGCATCTTTCTGGATAAAACACAAATGCTTTACCTCTCTTCCAGCCTTCAACAGGTTTTACTCTAAGGACATCTGGACCAAGTGTTGTACAGATTTCTACACATAGT
>JAOUAY010000209.1 GCA_029860565.1 Candidatus Nitrosopumilus sp. | reverse complement strand
AACTTTCTTGACTGGTTTTGATTCAGTTTTTTTTGTTGTTTTCTTGACTGGTTTTTTCACGGGTTTTGATTCAGTTTTTTTTGTTGTTTTCTTGACTGGTTTCTTGACTGGTTTCTTGACTGGTTTCTTGACTGGTTTCGATTCAGTTTTTTTTGTTGAGGTTGAATCTAAAACTTGTTTTTTCTTTTTTAATTTAGTAAGATCAGCCTTAATTTTTTCTGCCTCTTCAATTAAAGTATCTTTTTTCTTTGCCATCAAATCACCTTACTTTTTAAATTCAATTTCTTATCTTTCATTAAATATTTCATTCCTATTTAATAGTAAATGTTCCTCTCGTAGAGATATTTTTTAGTTCTTTTGAGACCATTTCTGCGACTATCTCATATGAACCAGGATTATCAATAATCTCGGAAAACTTGTCTCCAATAGGAATAATTTGAGTCCCTTTTTCAAAACATTGTTCTAAAAATCCACCTTGAACTACCACATCACTAGTTCCAGAGGAATAAATTGTAACATAAAGATCTCCACAATTAAACGATAAATCATCAATTTCTACTTGGATTTCAACAGGTTGTGATGTAGAATATTGTTTAGATAAACCAATAATTTCAATTGGAGATGTATGAGATGAGAATCCTTCAGAAGAAGACATAGGCCACATATTTAATTCTCTATCAGGTTTCTGAAGAATATCAGTCAATACTACTGAACCAAACACGATTGAGAAAATCACTGGTAATACAAATACAACAAAAATCCTCTTGCTAGCCATTTGTTTTAAGATCTATAATGCCCCTATATCTATTTAGCAAGATTGAAAAGAATAAGATCAATTTGACGAATGAGTTAAATCGTAGCCAACTAAATATCGCTAGATGCGACTTAGAAAGTTTAGAGTTAGAGCATATCGTTGCATTCACGATTCGGGTGAAATTACAGTTGGTGATTTAGCAGCATTTGTGGGAAGAAATGAAAGTGGGAAAACTACAATTCTTCAAGCATTAACTCTATTGAATAGAGATCAAGAGGTTTCAGAGTTAGATCTTTGTGATGAAATGAATGAAGAATTAAAAGAAGAGATGAGATTGGCAGAGGGTGATTTTGATCTAAATCAACATGAAATTAGCATAATTAAAGAAAAATTTCCAGGTCTACCAGAAATTAAAAAAATTAAATTAATCAGAACAAATCGAAATTCAAAAGTTCAGTATGAATTTGAAGATATCGAACTCAATGAAGACGATAATAAAGAGATTAGTTCATGGGAAAATTTCTCAAGACAGATTTTAGAATTCTTAGATACTATTCCAAACCACCTCAGAATACAAATTGATACAAAATTCCTAGAAGAGAAAGCTCCAAGAAATCAAGAAACGTTTGATAGTGCAATGGCAGAATTTAGTAATCAATTTCATTTGCTAGCTATTCAAGAACCCAAAGTTATAGAAGAGTGGGAAAAAATTTACAAGAGTCCTGAAAGCCAATTTTCAAATCTTTTAAGTGGTGAAAGTGAAAAAACAGCTTTACAGAATTTTATTTCATCTGAATTACATCCAAGGTTTGTTTATTTTTCAGATTATAAAAAAATTTATGGTAACATCAACCTTAATGAATATCTTAGAGAAGAAAAAGGAGAACGACAAGATTCAATTGAATTTGTTGAAGAATTTGACAAAGCTGAAACAGTAAGAAATCTATTCTACTTAGCAGAGCTTGATATCAAAGAATTAGATAAGGTAAAAGAAAGTCCCTCAAAATGTATCAAACTCCTTAATGCAGCAAGTAATAGATTAACTAAAAAATTAAATCCCGCATGGAAAGGAGATCCCATCCATGTTGACTTGAGATATAATCCAGGTAATATTATGAGTGTTGTAATCTCAGATGTTCACAAAGATGGAACCATTACCAACACAGGATTACTAAATAGAAGAGCAGAAGGTTTCAAATGGACATTTTCATTCATTGTGAATTTTGCAGCTGAAACGCAAAGAGCAGAATTAAAAGAAGCAATATTACTTTTAGATGAACCGGCAAGAAATCTTCACCCTACCCAACAGATGGGAATTTCAGATTTATTGAAGAATTTGGCTGGATCAAACCAAGTTTTGTATGCAACACACTCACCATTTATGATATTTGATTATACACCGGGTAACTTGCTTGTTGTTGAATTGGATAAAAGAAAACATCTCAGTAGAATTTTTTATGATTACTGGAATGCAGATGACAAAACATTGACTCCAATTTTGTATGGGTTATGTAGAGGTCAAGTCGAATCTATTGTAGATAGAGAGATAGGAACAAACTCGAGACCAATAATTATTGTAGAAACAATGTCTGACGCTATGTATCTTAATGCATTTGACAAATTCTTACAAGATC
>JAOUAY010000008.1 GCA_029860565.1 Candidatus Nitrosopumilus sp. | reverse complement strand
AATTATAAGGATTTTCTACAGAGTGAATTTGTGCTTCGGTAGCTCAGTCTGGTAGAGCGTTACATTGGTAATGTAAAGGTCACGGGTTCAGATCCCGTTCGAAGCTTCTAATAATTTTTGATCAATAGTTCAAAGTGACCGGTTCTCTTTTTAGAGTTGGAATTAATTGAACGATTTGCCTTAATCTTGTTTATTTTCCAAGGTTTAGTTGAAAACATATCACTGACTTCCTTGGAGTTAGAATTTGACAAGAGAACTCTACATCCTTTAGAATCTAATTTGATACAAAGTTCTGCCAATCTACCAAGATCATCATATGTGAAATCTTTGTTTGTATAACTGGTAAAATTTGCAGTATCACTAACTGGTTGATATGGAGGATCAAAATATACAAGATCGCCTTTTTTGGCATCACGTAGTACAAATTCAAAATCACGGCATTTGATATCTACTCTACTTGATTGTAAGATATGGCCAACTGAACGAAGATTGTCCTCATTAACGATATTTGGATTTGTGTATTTCCCTAAAGGAACATTGAATTTACCTTTACTATTAACTCGGTATAATCCATTAAAGCAAGTTCTATTCAAAAAGATTAATCGTGAAGTTTTTTCAATCTGGCTTCTAGGATTGCTTTCTCTAATGGAATAATAATATGACTTTGAATCTTTTTGATAATTTTTTTCATGGTTTTTTAGAGAATGGATTAAAGATTCTATTCTATCTCGAATAGTGGTATATGATAATACCAGATCGGAGTTAAGATCAGAAATACTACATTTTTGTCCATTGTGTTCAATTAGCATATGAAAAAGCAATGCACCTCCTCCCAAGAAAGGTTCAAAATAAGTACCAAATGTTTTAGGTAAATTTTCATTTAAAATTGGAATTAGTTGACGTTTTCCACCAGCCCATTTTACAAAGGGTTTTGGAATGGTAAGAATCTGACCGTATTGCTGCTTCACATATCATTATCATAGAATTACATATTGTCAAAATAGACAATAAAAGATCACAAGCTGTGCAATATTTTTTAATCAAATTTTTTGAAATCTAGAGAATCCTCTAAGTAAAAATAATAAAAGGAAAAAATTGGAGTGTTAGTCCCACTTTGACCATGCGGCCATCCATCTGTATGTCCAAGTGTTTAGTTTACAACCTAATGCTGCAAATGTACATCCCAATACTGCACTTGCACCGGCACCGAGTGCTACAGGGCTGTTATAGAACTTACCAACTTGGGGCTCTATCGGTGTCATATATGGTGGCAATGTTGGTCTTGGATATTTGAATGCCGTTTCTAGTGGGTCTGCTACAGTTATCAGGTTTACCATGTTGAATAATGGTAAAGACATTCCTACCAGTACGCCGCCAAACAGTATCAAGGAGTGCTTGTTCTTCTTTGTCGCCCAGTAGACCAAGTCCAACAGCATTGCTGATGGAAGCCAAACTGGAGTTACAATAAAGTCATATGGATATCCTAACGAAAACCATGCGCCTTTTGCTACCCATGTGTATACTGTCATAATTAGAGCGTAGTACGTCGCTGTGCCTGGAACGCCTGTAAATGTTAGATAATAACATGCACCTACAATTAGCATCAACGTTTGCGATATTGAAAATACCGTGAACGAAGTCCAAGCCCAGTCAGTGTAGAAGATGTAATCTCCTGCATTAATTGTTAACAAAGTAGAGTTAACGCCAACAACTACTATGAATAAGTAGTGTGTACATCGTCTTAACCAGACCATATGAAGTCAAAGAAATGGTCTGTATATAAAATTTTAGGGTATGATGAAGATCGTTGTTTTTAACTAAAATAAAAAGGAAGTGTGTTCGGATGTTATTACTTTGAACCAAAATGAAAAAGAAGTGTATTGAAAGGTTTTCTTGAGGTTACCAACCAACGTATAGTGATACGAATAGTACAAACACAGTTGCACCAACAACACTAGCACCAATTATGCCATTGCTGTTTTTGTTAGAACCTTCTTCCATGACTTTAACACAGAAGATGTAACCTATTGTCTCAATGATTGTAAGTACGATGAATGCAAAGTGACCACTTGCTGTTGGATATGCCCATGGATAATAGAAATATCCAGCTGCAGTACCGCCAAAAGTTGCTATTATTGCTGCCCAGAATGAAATAGTAATCATACCGGTCATATTTTCAACGCGTCGTCCAATCATTCGTTCTACATCAGCACTTGATGAACCACCAGTGCCAGCAGAGCCGAATCCTTTAGGAAGAGTCATTCTGGAATTATTCTAATTCAGATTCTTTTAAGTCTTTCTTAAACTGATTATATGTACGATCTACGTCTTGTAAAAATAACAAAAAAGAAAAAAATGTGCTAAATGCACTTTTTCTATGGAATTGCTCTGCTGTACAATTTGCCTTCTAGGGCCATCTTGTACATCTCTGCAACGTATGGGTTCTCACCAGGAGTTTCTGCGCCTAATTCTACGAGTCGAGCATATACTCTAACTACGTATGCTAAAGCACCCATGAAAGCCACTACGACTCCCATGTTAAACATCCAGTGATTTGGTACTGAGAATATTTCTTCTACAAACCAGAAATGCCACATCTCATTGACCCCAATTGTAAACATGGTTGCAAGGTAACCAAGGATGGTCATCTTCAAACCGGTGTTCATTGAATTATTTGGGCCTCTAAGAACTGGAACTTTTCTATCATAAACTGCAGCCATTCCCCATCCAATTGGTAATGTAATGAAGTGGGAATATAGCCACCAGTGTGCTGGTGTAAATGCACTGTCTCTGATAGAAGTCTGGTGTAGAGAACCATCAACAAAGTTATCTACTTCGACTGATGCAGCAACTGAACCCATAGCAATAACGATGAGCCAGATTTTCTTTAGTCTCTGGATCTCAACTTCTTTTGGGATTAATGCGGGCATCTGTGCCATGTTCTAATCACGTGATTTCAGAATATAAAGTAATAGTTTTACAAATACTTAAATTTTTTAAAAAAATCCATATATATTTATGAATTTATGAAATTAATTCAATTTTATATAATTTAAAATATAAGAATCATAAAAAATTTTTATTAATTTGGTTGTATAACATCTATGATCAACACTATAGAAAGGATCGATCCTCGCCACTAAGGTAAAACATATAACGACGTGTTTTGTTTCCAAATCTTAGGGATAACTATGGTCGAAAAAAGAATTTTCGTATTTGGACTAGCTGTAGTACTTGCACTAGGAACTTTAGGTTTCAACTGGGTTGAATCCGTACTTCCAACTGCAGATGCACACGGTGTCCAAGCACAACTCCAGAGTCGTTTCATTAGAATTGAGGATGAAACCTTCAACAGACAATCCCTACAAACTGGCGAAACCTTGACACTTCAAGGAACATTAGTCAGTTTAGTAGAAAGAGACCTAAGAGGATGGCTATCCATTTTCACAGAGTCAACCAATGCAGGTAACAGATGGGAGATGTTGGCAAGAGATCCACCAGGTAATGTCTTTGACATTTCAGGTAACGCTGTTGTCGATTACTCACTATCAGCCAAAGCACTTGAAGCAGGTGTATACCATGTACACACCCAACTCAATGTAGCACAAGTTGGTCCAGGACTCGGTCCAGGTCAAACAGTAGTTGTTGAAGGAGATCCAATTATCAAACCAATTCCATATACTAACATCGCATATCAATCAATCATTATCGGTGTGGGATATGTTATTACGTTTGCAACACGACCCTGGCAAGTAATCTAAACAACCCAATTTTTCCTTTTCATTTTATAGATTGTAACTACGGTCACGTAAGCTTGACAAACTAAGTTTTATCATCTAGAAAAAAATAATGAAAAGATGTTAAGTTTCAATATTACAAAATTAGATATTTTTCAAAGTTATTTTTTTGGAGAAATAGATTTTTGTTCTGACAAATATAAAATTAACATTCAAAATGAAAGAAGAGGCAAAGTTCTCAAATTACCTTTTGAGATAAAACCAAAAAGTGAAAAAATTATAGTCAGAATGACAGGTACTGGAGACCTGTTTGTAGAAGACTATATCCCATACAAAGGAGTATCAGAATGGCTTGAAATAGACTCTGATGAGATAACCTATTTTCTTGCAGACCATCAAGACCAATGGGACATAATTGAAATCATGTATGAATAAGAGAAAGGACTTTAAGGAATCTGTCCAAATTCATCACTATGATTTGGCCTGGTACCGGTGATCCTTACAAGAGGAAAAAAACAATCAGATTCCTCATGATATCTGCCATTATCGCAATATCAATAGGTGCAGTAGGTAGTCTGCTGCAGGATCAATTTAGTCAAAATGATCCTCTCAAAGTTTGTATCGAAAATAAAGAGACCCCATACAAAATGAAAGTCACTTTAGAGTTAATTATTGATGGTCTCCCAACAGAGATTCCTGCTAACATAAACGCAGGATTAAATGATGAGGAATGTAAAAGAACAATGTATACATTAACAGATGATGGTACAATCTACGTAGAATGGGAAGAAGAATATCCATTTGAAATTGGTCACTTTTTGTGGATGTGGGACTTTCCTCTAAGAGACATGGATCAGAGTAAATCGACTTTCTACGTTAATGATAAGGAATCAGATCATTTCATCAACCATCCATTACAGGATGGATATCACTACAAAGGAGTATTCACATCAAAGGCATATGACGAATCTAAAGACACAGATTTCCTCCCAGAAGCAAAAAATTAGTAGTTGTAGACTCCACAAAAAATCAAATTTTAAAATTCGGCATAGCTCTAACTAAAGGATATTAAAAATAATGAAAAGATGAAAGGTGGTAATTTTACCAATATTTGCCATTGTCTGGAATAAGACCGATACCTTCTCTTTCAAAGTGTCTGTCTAATTCATCAACCCATCTCTCACGATTGTCTTTGTAAGCCCAACCGTGTACACGTAACCAGAATGATATGATTGCCAACAAAAAGATGGTAAACATTATGGTTCCGAAGATGTAAAGCATTACATCATAGAATAATGGATCATAGTTTGGTCCTAATTGTCCTGTAAGTGAAGACAGAATACTTAGGAAAGTACCTACGATAGGAATCATAATATTTTGGCTCTATTTGTGCGATATATACATTTCTTTTATTATCAAAAAATGCGAGATCAGTATCCAGTACAAGCTCAGTATCCACTAAGAGATGATAATAAAATAAGAGAAAATTGAGGTTTTTTATCCTCTACCCATTGCTGCATATTTGCCAGATCTTCCTTTAATCATGAAAGCTGCTGACAAAACACCGAATACGGCAGCTGCAATAACTGAAGCACCAACTACACCATTTGCATCAAGATATGGAGTTCCTGAGCCAGAAGAGGGATTTGCTTCAGCTGATTGAATTCTTCGTCTTTGAAGTTCAAGTGCTTCTTCTAGGGTGTATGATCCTGTTTCGCCTTCACCACCAACGTTACCCATGTATTGTGCAAATGCAATTGCATTTTCTGCATAGTAACCCGTGGTAAATACTACAGCGATTAAGGATGCTGTTAAGATTACTTTTGTATTCATACTGTTTACCTGTTCGATTTGAAGCCAGAGACTTATTTAACTTTTATTCTAAACCCCAAATTCTGCTACAATGTACGAGATCAGTATAAGTAACGTTTAATTCTCTTCCATAATTAGGCAAATCATGGGACGAATGCACACACATAGACATGGAAAATCACATTCCATTAGACCAGCCATACTTCGTACACCGTCTTGGGTTACTCAGAGTCCTACAGAAATTGAAGAATTAGTGATTAAATATACTAAAGATGGACTGACTCCTAGTCAAATTGGAATTAAGCTAAGAGATCAACACGCAATTCCCCTAATCAAATCAATTACCAAAAAAAGTATGGGTCAGATTTTAGGAGAACATGATTTGAAAGCAGAAATGCCTGAAGATCTTGAAAACATAGTTAGAAAAGCAATAGGTCTTCAAAAACATCTTAAAGCAAACAAAGGAGACAATAGAAATGTCAGATCTTTGGAATTAATTGAAGCCAAAGTTCACAGACTGTCTGTATACTACAAAAGAATCGGAAGAATTTCTAAAACCTGGAAATATAAATCCGTGGTTGCTCAATTAGAGTAATGACAAAATCGCTTGATGATTCACTTTCAACATTCAAAGATAAAATTTCAGATTGTATAAAATCAAAAAAATCAATTTCAATTACAACTCATATTGATTGTGACGGACTTGCATCTGGTAGTATAATCACTAAAGCTCTAATCAGAGCAGGTGCCAAATGTACCGTTAGAACATCAAAAGAATTTAGTAAAAATATTATTGAATCTTTCAAAACAGATTCTAGAGATTTTCACATAATAACTGATCTAGGTAGTGGTTTTGCAAATGAGTTAGATAAAACATTAGAAGATAACTGGATTATTTTAGATCATCATCAAATCCCAGATGAAGAATTAGACAATGAAAATGTCATAAATTCATGGAAATATGGAATTGATGGCGGGGTTGAGATTTGTGCAGGTGGAATGGCATTTCTTGCATCCATGGAACTGGATGAAAAAAATTCAGATTTATCTGCTATTGCAGTTGTTTCAGCATTAGGGGATAGACAAGATCAAGGGGAGAGAAAATCATTTACAGGTAAAAATTTTGAAATTGCCAATACTGCCAAAGATATAGGTTTGATGAGTATGGATTTGGATTTATTGTTAGTAGGAAGAGAAACAAGACCACTTCCTGAAGCCCTAGCATTTACTTCACAGCCATTTATCGAAGGTTTAACTTGGAATAGAGAGGCATGTCTTTCACTCCTAAATTCATCAGGGATTAATCTGAAAGAAGGAGGCAGATGGAGAGTTCCAGCAGAACTAAATGAAGAAGAAAAAAGACAAGTAATTGAATCAATTACAGAATTTGCTTCTGGAAAAAATGCCACTGAAATAATGTCAGAATTAATTGGGTACACGTATACATTTCCAAGAGAAGACAGCAGGGGGTTTTTACGAGATGGAAGAGAATTTTCAACCATGTTAAACTCATGTGGAAGAATTAATCGTTCAGGTGTTGGAATGGCAGTATGTATGGGAGATAGAAATAAGATTCTAAGAGAGGCTGAAACCATTCTAACGGATTACAGAAAGATGATTAGAGAATACATGAATATTTTATCAAATGAAAGATGGAGGATTTCTGAAAATGAGACTTGTGTATTGGTAAATGGGGAAGACATAGTGCCAGAAACAATGACTGGTACCATTTCATCATTAATAGCAGGATCACCAAAAAATTCAGGAAAAATTGTAATTTTAAGAACAAATGGAGAAAAAAATACAATCAAGTTTTCCTCAAGGAAAGCCTTCGGGTGTAAATCAAACATCAATCTTAATGAATTAATGAGAACAGGTGCTGAGAAATGTGATGGTATAGGAGGTGGTCATAATGCAGCAGCAGGAGCAAAAATAACTAAAGACAAATTGGATGAATTTCTTAACTATTTAGAAGTAAATGTCGTTAACGTGTCAAGTACAACTAGTTCTCAATAATATATCAAAAGAAAAGGCAAAAACTGTCAAAAAAGCTCTAGAGCCTGATAATGTAGATTTTCCAGAAGGATTGAGTCTCTATGTTGAAAATATTGATAACAAACTAGTTTTTAATTTTGAAAGTAAGAAAAACATGAAACATCTAATTGGAACAGTTGACGAAATAATGGAACATATCCAAGTAGTGTTAAAGGTGATTGAATGATGTTAGATCCAAAATTAATCAAAGAAAAGCCACAGATTATTCGAGATATGCTAAAAGCAAGAAATGTAGATTTTGATTTAGACACACTAATTGAATGTGATCAAAAAAGACGTGAATTTATAATTAAAACAGATGAATTACGAAAAAAGAAAAATCAAGTTGCCTTAGAAATTTCACAAAAAAAGAAACAGGGAGAAGATGCATCATCAATTTTATCAAAAATGAAAAATACATCAGCTGAACTTGCAAAATTAGAAGTAGAACAGGAAGATATCGAAAGCACATATTCTAAATTAGCATTAACAATTCCAAATCTAGTTCATGAATCAGTTCCTATTGGAGCAGACGAGGGTGCTAACAAAGAAATAAAAAAATGGGGAAACATCCCAGTATTTGATTTTAAAATAAATGATCATATTGATATTTCAGAAAACTTAGATTTAGTAGACCTGGAAAGAGCTGCAAAGGTAGCAGGTGCAAGATTCTATTATCTAAAAAATGATCTCGTACGATTAAATCAATCATTAATTTCCTATGGATTGGATTTTCTTTCAAAAAAAGAATATTCTCTTGTTCAGCCGCCTTATATGATTAATCGAGAATCAATGGAAGGTGCAGTAATTGCGGATGATTTTGAAGAAGTAATTTACAAAATTGAAGATGAAGATCTATACATGATTGGAACATCTGAACATGCCATGGCAGCAATGAGAGCAAAAGAAATCATTGAAGGAAAAGATCTGCCCTTAAGATATGCAGGTGTCAGTCCATGTTTTAGAAAAGAGGCTGGTGCGCATGGAAGAGATCAAAAAGGAATTTTCAGAGTTCATCAATTTGATAAAATTGAACAATTTATATTTTCTAGACCAGAAGATTCTTGGAAAGAACATGAAAGAATGTTAGCAATTACTGAAGAATTTTATCAAAGCTTAGAAATTCCCTATAGGGTAATGTTATTGTCAACTGGAGACATGGGAAAAGTTTCAGCAAAGACATATGATATTGAAGCATGGATGGCAGGACAAAATGCATATAGAGAAATTGTTTCATGCTCAAATTGTTTAGACTATCAAGCAAGAAGATTGAAGATCAGATTTAGAGATAAGACAAATGAAGATACCAAATATTTACACACACTAAATAGCACTCTAATAGCTACAACTAGAATTTTAGTATCGATTATGGAAAATTTCCAAACTAATGATGGCCACATTAGAATTCCTAGTGTTTTACAGAACTACATGGGAAATCAGAAAGAGATTTAGTGACATACCCTTATATTTTGGATTTAAAGGTCGTTAATAATTGGCACGTAGAAAAGGTCGGATAAAAGACAAATGGAGAGATAAACGCTGGGTTACAGTTCATGCACCTAATTCATTTAACAATGTCCCAATTGCATATGTTCCAATCACAGATGATGATAATGCAGTAGGCAGGGTTTTAGAAGTAACACTTTATGACATTCTAAAAGGAGATCCTTCACAGTATCAATACAAAATCTATTTTCAAATTAACAAGGTAGATGGTGATAAAGCATCAACAATTTTCAAGAGATATGAGTATTCAAAAGAATTTTTACGTAGTTTAGTTAGACGTGGTTCATCAAAAATTAATTTTATCATCGATATCAAAACAAAAGATGGCTATATCTTTAGAATCAAATTACTTGCTTTAACTCATAGACAATTAAATACATCTAGACAACATGCTCTTCGATTAATTGCAAGAGATGTAATTAACAAAACAATTCCAGAAATGACAATTGATCAATTTGTTCAAGCAACCTGCTATAGTAAAATTAATTCAGATATCATGGCAGCATTCAAGAAAGTAATTAGAGTAAGACATGTAGGTCTTGAGAAAGTGAAACTCATTAGAACTGCAGACAAAGAAACAAAATTACTTGAAGCCTAAATAACCAAAGTTATTCTTTACAATTATGGTGGATAAGATTGAAATTGCTATTAATGTAATTGTTCATGCAACTGAGGATATTTCAAAAATTTTTCAATCTTTTGAAGAGATTTTAGATGTCAAAGAAGAGGATTTTACGATTGAAGAAACAATGGGTCACTATGAAAATCCAATAATAGTATTAAATACAAAGATTGTAAAAAAACAGGCTCGGAATTTTATGAATAAACTTCTTGAACTGTTATCTACTGAACAAGTAAATGACTTAATTGAAGAAATTGATGAAAGAACAGTGGACTCTAAATTTCACATGAGATTTGATAAGCAGGAACTAATCAAAGGAAATCTGGTAATAAAAGAAAAAGATACTATAAAATTAAAAATTCATACTCCAATTTATAACAAAAAAAATACTGTCAAAATATTTACAGAAATTTTTCAAATTACCAACTAGATTAAATAGTAATAATAGAACTATACAATTTGGGAATGAGGAAATATTAGCCGCTCCAGTCTGAGCGAAAGCTTTGAAGACGCCGCGACGAACCGACCCTTTTTAATTGATCAGTAGTTCAGATACATAAATTTCGAGTCCCATCATGGTATTATTTTAAATACAGATAGGCAAATTTCAATATCATGACAGATTATGATGTTATAATTGCAGGTGGAGGTCTTGCTGGAACTATTACAGCACAAGCTATTTCTCACTACTCAAATCAAAATCTGAAAATTTTAGTTGTTGATAGAAATACAGAATTTCTTCCAGGTAGAAAATCATTAGCTGGATGGGTATGTGGAGATGCATGTTCAAAAGAAGCAGTTGATTTTATGTCAGAAAGAATCAAAGTTGAATGGACTAGACCTGAAATTGAACATGACGTAAAAGGGGTCATGGCATTGTCACCAGACAGAGAAACTGCAATTCCTTTTGATGGTGCTGGATTTATGTTAAATCGTCAAAAATTACCAGAAATTCAAAATGAGAGATGTAAAAAAATGGGTATTGAGTTTGAATATGAAATTAATCTAACAGGCCTAATTTATGATGGACAGCAAGCAGCGGGAATTCAAGGTGTAGATAACAAAACAAAACAACCATTCAAGAAAACATCAAAAATTGTAATTGATGCAACAGGAGTTACATCTATGCTTAGAAATGGACTTCAAAACTCTACTAAAGTAGAAAAGAGAATAGATAGACGAGATTTAGAATCAACGGGAAGATACATCATGCATTTCGAACCTGGACAAAAAGATCTTACTGAATTTGATCCAGACTATTGTATTATTCATTTAGATCAAAATATTGCACCTGGAGGATATGGATGGGTATTCCCAAAAGGAGATACTAAAGTTAACATTGGTTTAGGTGTAGAAAAATCTCTATTAGATAAACGAAACAAACGACTCGGTAAGAAAGATAATGTTGAATCACTAATGAAAGAATATCTTTATAGAAATACTGCAATCAAAAATGCAAAGTTATCAGAAGATCCTGAAGACATTAACAATAATTCAGGAGTATTCCAAGTTTCAGTTAGAAGACAAAACGATTGTATGGTGTCAGGGGGATACGTGATGGTTGGAGATTCAGCATGGATGCCAAAACCAATCGATGCTGGCGGTATAGGACCAGCTTTGATTGCAGGTACAATTCTAGGAAATAATGTAGCTCAAGCATTAGAAGCAAATGATGTTTCTGAAGCAGGTTTATGGCAATACAATTTAGATTACATCAGAGAGTATGGATACAAAACTGCAGGTCTTGAACTCTTTAGACGATTAATTCAACAAATGTCTAATGAACAAATCAGTTATGGAATGAAACACTTTTTGGGCAAACTTGATGCTGAATCAATCAGTAAAGGTGAACATCCAGACTTTTCAGGATTAGGAAAGATTGGAATGATAATTAGAGGCGCAATGAATAAAACAGTTGCAAACGGACTCAGATATACTTCTAAAGAAAACCAATGGTTAGTTGAACATTATAATAATTATCCAAAAGATCCATCAGGATTTGATGAATGGAATAAAACACTACATCAAAGACTCGATGAAGCATTTACAAAAATAGAATCATTTGATTCTTAGATCTAATATTAAATATTGATTAAATCAATGAAAACGTACTTTGGAAGAAGCACAATATCTTGATTGGAATAATTCGATTAAAATTCTAAACAAGGCATATGAGGCAGGTCTTTTTGTGCTCATTATAGGGCCAAAGGGTACTGGAAAAACGTCACTAGTTAGAGATTTTGCAAAAAATAAGAATCTAAATCTTGATTCTATTAATTTCAGTCTTAGAACTAGAGAAAGTCATCTAGTCGGTAGCAAAACTCTGAAAGATGGAACCGTAAGTTTTGATGAAGGCCTCTTGATAAAATCAATGAAAAGCGGAGATATGCTTTACTTGGATGAAATTAACTCAGCTGAAGCAGATGTTTTACTTCGACTTGATGAGGCATTGGATGATAGACGACAAGTCGTATTAAAAGAATCAACTGGAGAAATTATAAAAGCAAAAGAAAATTGGTTTGTAGTTTCTACAATCAATCCGCTTACACATAGTGGAACAAAAGAATTACCACCACAATTACTAAGTAGATTTCCAGTACGAATTAGATTAGAATATCCTCCAGAGGATATAGAATTAGAAATTGTAAAAAAATATGTTTCAGGAGATCACGATTCAGAAATAATTCAAGCGATCAAACTAGCAAATACATTAAGACAAGCTGCTGCGGTTGAAGAATTATTTTATTCACCTAGCTTAAGAGAGACAATTGCTTTTGGAAAATTATTAGATAAAGAAATGTCACCAAAAGAAATAGCAGATATTGTTTTTGGAAATGTCTATACACAGTGGGGAAATATAGAATATCAAAAAGTAAGCGACATTATTACTTCAATGTTTGGGAATTAAATGCAAGCAATTCAACTGAAAAATGACTCTTTAGTAGAGATTGCTACTTTTCTTGTTAGAAGGTGGTCTGAAAAAGACAATATTGTAATAGAGATTTCAGATAAAGTAGAAACTAAAACAAGACTCAAAGAAAATAAGGTGATCTTAACTCCATTAGAAAAAAGAATCGGAAATGACTTTCAAAAATATCGACAATTTAGAACATCATTGTGGTATGAGGCTATGAGAATAAAATTTTGTAAGAAAATTCTCAGCAATGATCATGCATTTGGATTTATTCTCAATACAATGGAAACACAAAGAGTTGAACAACTAGGAAGGAAAATTTGGAAGGGAATGGATGAAGAAATCATCTTTAATTATACATACATGTTAGTTGCCAGACCTCAACTTCATACAGTTTATGGTAAAGCAAGGATTGTAGAAGCATTTTATCAATATTTCATGTTTGGAGTGATAAAAGGGGAAATTCCATCAAGTAATTTTGAGAAAATAAAAAAGGCAACAATATTTGCAAAAAAAATTGTTAGCAAAGCAATTAATGAAAAACAAGATACTGATTGGGTTGACAAAAATGTAAGTGAAATAATTAAAATTTTAGACATTGATTCACTTCTAACAATTCCAGTATCTTTAGCTTTTATGAAAGCAGGAATGGCATTGTCTGAAGAAGAATTGTTAAAAGTACTCAAAATAATTTCTAAAAATAAAGAAAGTGATTTAGGAAAAGTTGACCCTGCTGCCATTATACGGGGTGATGATGTGTATGATGAATACAAAGTATTACTAGATGAAAATAAAAAAACAGAAAATAAAGGATTAGCACCTGAAACAATAGGAATTCAAATACCATCAACAAGAAATGTTGATGAAACAACAATCTATGATATGAGTTTGATCAATGGATTAAAAATGAAATTTAAGGAATGGAAATCAGGTTGGAAAGAACAGAATCTAAGATCAGGAGATGAATTTGATGAAGAAAGTTACATTGAAGGTAATGAACCATTTTTTATGGATATAAAAAAATCCATAAAAACAAAAATTGTAATCTTATTAGATCACTCTTCTAGCATTGCATCAGATGCCATAGAATACAAAAAAGCAACATTAGCACTTTGTGAAGTATTATCTTTTCTTAAAGTAAAGTTTGCAGTATATGCATTTAGTACACAAAATAGAGCAATGGTTTGTTGGTCCATTAAACCAGAAAATACCAAATGGAATAGCATTACTGCAAAAAGATTAGCGCAAATTGTTGCTAATGGTTCAACCCCATTAGCTGAAGTCTACGATAAAATGTTTCCAATTTTACAATCAAAAAGACCGGATATTTTTTTGACATTGACAGATGGAGAACCATCAGACCCAGATGCTGTACGAAATATAACTAAATCCCTCAAAGGATTGGGGATTAATATGATTGCTTTAGGATTAGGTCCAAACACAGTAAGATCTACCACCATAGCAAATAATCTAAGACATTTAGGATATGAAAAAACCATGGCAGTTAGTCGATTAAAAGATATTCCAAACAAAGTAATTAGTATTTTAGATGTATGAATTAAAAATCAAAAATAAAATGAGTCTATATTTCATCAGATATTTTATATGAGCAAAAAAATGACTACACCTAGAAGAAAAATATGTCAGAAAATGATTTTGATAAACCCCTACTTGAAAAATTTGAACAAGAAATTTGGAGTAAAATACCTCATTTAGAGGAAGATAAAGTAATCAATGCAACACCGTTGATTGATCTTACAAGTGATCTTAAGGAATGTGCAAAAAATATCTACAAACTGGATATTTCAAATTTAGACTTGAAAGTATATGGAAAATTTGACGCTAACTTGATATCAGGTTCAATCAAAATTAGACCTGCCATTCACATTATGCATGATGCAATTAAAACGGGAAAATTGAAAAGTAATCAAACAATCATTGAAGCAACATCAGGGAATTTTGGAATTGCACTTGGACAGATGTCAAAGTTAGGATTGACTGTTGTTTCACTAGTTTCAAGAAAATTGCAAGAAGGAGTCTTCAAGGAATTAAGAAACGAAAACATTCGCATTATAGATTTAGACATGGATATTTGTCCCGCTCCAGGGATGAAAGATAGTGATGCAGATGTATTAGTTGCAAAAGCAACTGCAGCAAATATTCGTTCCCAGTTAGCAGAATTAGGTTTTGATCCTACAATTTACGATAAATCAATTTCTGAAGTTGAAACATTGTTAGCTGCTCAGGATATAATCAATTTAGCAAAACTGCTTTCAAAAATTTATGATTGTTTTTGTCCAGAACAATATGATAATGAATTAAACACTGATGCTCATAGAACAATTACAGCTGTAGAAATCGACCAACAATTACATGAAAATGATGATTCATTAGAAAACTATCGAATAATCTGTTCCTTTGGAACTGGTGGTACATCTGGAGGATTAAGTAAATACATGAATCAAAAATATGGGAAAAAGGCAATACATGTAGTATTTCCAATTCCAGGTCAAGATGTTGCAGGAATTAGAACAAAAGCAAAAGCAGATGGTCTAAAATTATACAATCCTGATGCATATGATGCTGAACGTGAGGTTGATTTCGGACAGGCAAAGCATTTACTAAAATTCTTTGTAGATAAAGGTCACAATATTGGTGAAAGTACAGCACTTGCTTTGTATGCTATTTTAGAAATGGTGAGTGATGGAGATAAGGGGAAATTTGTGGTTGTGGTTGCTGATGGTATAGAAAAATATAGAAAAAACCTAGAAGCAATGTCAACCAACAAGCGTATTCAAGTTTCTTTGGAAGATGCTGCATCTAGTATTCAAGAATATGATAAAATAATTTGGGTCCATACTCAATATACTCCAAAAGAAGAAGGAATTGAAATCATTGCAAAATCCTTAGGAGTGGATAAAGAAAAAATTGCCATACCAAAGGCAAGCACTATCAATCAATTATTGTCAACACAGCAAATTCCTGAAGAACTTAGCAAAGATCTAGACGGTACTAAAGGTAAATCATTGCTAATTTGTATGGCTGGAAACACATCATTGATGACTGCTCAAGTCCTTGCTAACAAAGGTATAGTAACTGAAAGCTTGAATGGAGGCATTACAAATTTGCCTGAAGGGTTGGGTAAAAATCCGGGTGAATTTATCAAAGCAGCTACAGAATAAATCTTGAAATGTCTTTCAATTTCACAACCATTTGCTGATTTGGTTATTTCTGGAAAAAAGAATATTGAATTAAGAAATTGGAATACTAATTTTCGTGGAGAGTTTTTAATTCATGCCCCATTAAAAATAAAAATTGATGATGTTGAGAGATTAAGAATTGGAAAAAAATTTATTACAGGTGCAATTATTGGGAAAGCTCAATTATATGATGTAAAAAAATACAATTCAACAAAAGAAATTAAATCAGATCAAAAATTTCATTTTTCAACAAAAAAATTTCAAACTAAAACATTTGGATTTTTGTTGAAAAATGCAAAATCATTAAGAATTCCAATCCCATGGAAAGGTCAGCTAGGATTCTTTGATGTATATATTCCAAAAACAAAAATCAAAAACAAAGAAATAATGACAGACATCATTGATGAAGAATATCGTTACCAATGGATTGGACACCATTAGATTGATCCAAAATTTCTAAAAAAACTTGACTAATATATATAAAGGACTATTTAAAGTCCCACGTCATGCCTCAAACAAAACCTATTGTTAGTGTTGAAAATGTTGTCGCATCTGCATCAGTTGATCAAAAAATTGATCTTATTGAAATTACTGAAAAATTTCCAGATACTGAATATCATCCAGAACAATTTCCAGGACTTGTTTTCAGATTGACTACTCCTAGAACTGCCACACTAATTTTTAGAACAGGTAAAATGGTGTGTACTGGAGCTAAATCTGAAGAGATGGCAATAAAGGCTGTCAATACAGTAGTTCAAAAATTAAGAAAAGGTAAAATCAAAATAAAAAAAGATGCAGTAATTACAGTTCAAAATATGGTAGCATCGATTAATCTGGGTGGAAAAATTCATTTAGAAAAAGCAGCAAGAACATTAGCAAGAAGTATGTATGAACCCGAACAATTCCCCGGATTAATTCATAGAATGCTTGACCCAAAAACTGTGATATTGTTATTTGCATCAGGAAAATTAGTGTGTACCGGAGCTAAAAAAGAAGCAGACGTTTATCGTTCTGTTCATAATTTACATGCATTATTAGAGGAAAAAGAATTGATGATTTATGATCAATGATTTTTGTGATTTCAAATATTTTAAAAATTGACTAAAGATATTTTTGAGGATGAAAAAATTAAGTTAACTCCTAAAACAGGTTTTGATTTAGTTGGAATAGATTATTTTGCAGAACCAGGAAATCAATTATACCTAGTTGAGCATTTTGAAATGTATCAAGATGCTTTGAATGCAAAAAAAGATAGAAAAAATCAAGATGAATATTTTGTATTATACAAAGGAACAGGAGACGAATTTTTCTGTAGATAGATCAGAAGAATCATAGAACTTTACTAAATTTTACAAACTTGCTTATCATTCAGTTAAAAATTGAAAAGATATTGCCTGATGAATCAAACGATTTAATTGATACCTTATACGAAAAGGAGAGTCCAATTCAATCAGAACAGATATCTAAACAAATTATTCGTAAAAGTCCAAAATCAAAATATCAAATTTTTGATCAAGTTGAATTTACTCGTGGAAGAGAAGTTCTAGGAGATCTAATTGTACACGGCATGATAGCCTCAGGCGGAACGGATATTGATTGGCTTATTGAACATAAAGGAGGTTTTGTTATCTTAGAATTCAAGGGATTTCATAATGATAAGATCAACATTGCAAAAGGTCAAATGATAGCATATGAAAAATTGCATGAAAAATTAAATCAAGCAACGAAATGTTATCTGTATATTATTGGATGTGATGATATTGATTTTTCAAATCCAGACTCAACAGTTTGGATTTTTGAAATGAATCAATGGAAAACAGACACCATTCCAAAAAATACTACAGACATTTATGGTCACGACTCAGGTAAACAAAACAAATTCATTGTTTATCGTGAATATATGGATGAAATCAGTATAGAAAAATTAAGAAATGTAATAGATTCTCACTGGAAAGAATTCGAACGAATCAAGTAGTGAATGAAAATGTGCTAGATTTTGTTTCTATACCATTATCTACTTTGATTGTGTAAGTACCAGAACTTTCCCAACCTTGACCTCCTGCAATAGTTAAAGTTGAAAATCTTCCATCACCTTTCAGAGATATTTGTTCAGTCCATACAAGTTCATTATTTTGATTTTCAATTGATAGAATCACAGTTCCCGAAGTATCAGATACACCATTAATTGAAATAAGATCTTTTTTATTATATGATATTAAGTCAGTTTCAATCAAAAACGATGCTGGAACATCATCATTAGTTCTATCTGTAATTTCACTAAAAGATACAATAGAAGCAATAATTATCACTAATGCGATAATACCAAGTCCTAAGAATATTTTTTTATTTTTTGAATTAGAATAAGATATTCGCGGAGAGTCTATTTGAAATGTTTGAGTTTGTGGAATATGTTGAATTTCAGGCATTGCAACATCTGGAACCACATGTTTTTTTTCAACAGAAGGAGTTTGGACAAATTCGGGTTTTTTTCCCAAATGCTTTTCTGCTAATTTTCTAACATAATTTCTTTCATAATTGCTAATAACTTCATCATTTTCACAGGCTCTACAAATTTGTTTTAGGATTCTATCATCTCCAAAATCCTTGTTTAAAAGAGCCTTTACATCATCAAGTAGCGGATCTGTCATGGATATTTTATCTCATATTGATTATTTATGAATACCTTGTTTAAGATTTAGAAGAATTCCTTAAAACATAGATGAAAGAGAATGTTTGAACTGAAAATCTATTTTGAGTAAATTTTTTGAGCCTGTATAATCACCGTTCTAATGTAATCTTTGGCGGTTGAATCAGTCACCCCCATTTGCTTAGCTCTTTGATATAGCTCATTTTCTGTAGGATTTATCAAATAACACTTCAAAAGATAATTAAGTCTATGAGATCTTTTTTCATCACTTTTCATGATTTTCTTTTACCCAGACACTAAAAAGGTCAGAGGATAATGACATAACCAATTAGACCTTATTGTATCATAGAATTGGAATAAAAACATATGATCTTTTTTAAAAAATATCAAAAAAGAATTGAAATGAAACGAATTGAGGCAACTATTCAAGCAACCAAGATTGGTGCAGTTTCTGATGCACTTAATGATATTGTAGGTGGATTTACCATTTTGGAAGGGAAAGGTAGAGGTTCAGGAGCCAGACAACAGATCAGATCAGATCAGATCAGATCAGGCAGAGGAACAGGTTCAATTACTGCAGAATACAATGAAGTTGCAACTATTAGTATAATCGCCAATGAAGCAGATGTAGAAAAAATTTCCACAGCAATTGCTGATGCAGCTTTCACAGGTGAAGGTGGAGACGGAATTGTAGTTGTTACCAATGTGGAAAATATTTTGAATACTGCATCTAAAAAGAGTGGTTCTGAAGCCCTCTAATCATTTTCTTTTATTAAAATAACATACAAGACACAGGTTAATCAGAATTAAACTATTGAGATATTATGTATTTATCTTCTGTGTAAATCTTTTTGGAAAATATGTTTTTTGAAAGGATAGATCAGTATAATAATTTCAGTGTAAAAACACAGGATTTTGAAGAATTATTCTTGTCCTTCAATTCCCATTAATGTCAATGTTGATCTGATTTTTGGAATCTTTCTAATCTTCCAAGTTATGGTCTCACGTAGCGCCTCTACCTGACTTGATTCAACTTTAGCCAAAATATCATATGCACCAAATGTACCATGTACTTCAACAACACCATCAATGGATTTTAATTCTGAGATTACTGCTTCCTCTGAACCTAGCTCACAATTTATGAGAACATAAGCTGTTGCCAATTATTATCTAACCCCCGTATTCATAATTAAAATGCCATCTTGAAATATATAAGAATAGTTTGATTTACTTAAAAATTTAACATTAAATTAAGTGATTTCATTAACAAATGTAAAGCAATATAAAATAATTTAAAAAATATTTATGATACCATGTATGCATCATTCATAATTCTTTCTAATTCTTTAATATTTTTTGAAATGGTAATTTTTGAACGAATTTTTGAACCACCATTCATACCTTTGGTAAATCGCATTGCTTGACCCTTGATATTTGCAAATTTTATTTTATATTCACTTGTAAGATGTAGATAATCAAAAAAAGAATCTAATCTATCTTTGAAAGAATATTCATTGTAAGAATTAGTTCTAAAATAATCATTAATTTGTTCAAATAAAAATGGATTACCCATAGCACCACGTCCAATCATTACATAATCACAACCAGTCTCATCAATCATAGTTTTAGCATCTTCAGGAGAAATAATATCGCCATTTCCAACAATTGGGATACTGGAAATTTCTTTGAGTTCTTTGATCATATTCCAATCAGCATTTCCAGAATAGCCTTGACTAACAGTTCTTGGATGTAATGTAATCATTTGAATTCCTTCATCTTCCGCAATTTCTGCAATTTTACGGAACAGGAATTTACTTGCATCAGTTACTCCAGAACGAATCTTTAGGGTTATGGGTTTTTTTACAGCATTTACAAGAGTGCTGAATATTTGTTGGGTTAAATTAACTTCTTGTAATAATGCACCACCTGCCATTTGTTGAGTAATATGTGGTGCAGGACATCCCATGTTATAATCAATCATATCAAAATATGGCTCTACAATTTTAGCAGCCTTCCCTAATGCAAATAGATCAGAACCAAATAACTGAATTGAAAGAGGACGTTCTTGATCGGAATATTCAATAAATTCCTGTATTGTTTGCATTTTTTCTTTGAGTTGATTTTCTTTTGCAATAATACTATGAATGTTAGTAAATTCTGTAACAACAAGTCCAGCTCCCATTTGTTTACATTGTAATCGAAGAGCAGGATCACTAACTCCAGCCATAGGAGCTAAAAATGCCCTACTAGAAAATTTTGGAAGCATATCATAACTTTACAAACCGAATATATTTACTATATCAAAAATTTATGCAGGAAATTTACTATTGATTTGGAATGGTGTCAGGACATCCATCGGTATCTCTGTCACCGTCATAATCTTCAGGCTCTAGAGGACACAGATCATCATCATTAATTATACCGTCTAAATCATCATCATGTACAAACCTCTGTTGTTCAGGAGCTGTATCTGGACAGCCATCAGCGTCAAGGTATTTGTTCCAGGTTTCAGGGATTGTTGGACATGAATCAATTGCATCATGGTATCCATCGCCATCAGAATCAGGTCTTGTCGGAATTGTAGATTCCGCACCTAATACATCTGGACAACCGTCATGATCTAGATAGTTATTGTAATTTTCTGGCTCATCAAGACATGTATCCCATCTGTCATCAATTCCATCGCCATCAGCATCTGGGAAAGTGTATTGTGCATCAACTGCATCAGTAATACTATCTGGACATCCGTCAGTGTCAAGGTATCTGTTGTAAGTTTCAGGTTCTGATGGACATGCATCTAGATTATTAGAAATGCCATCCTGGTCAGTGTCTTGTAAAGCAGAAGGATCATCTGGACAGCCATCAGCGTCATCAATTCCATTGAAAGTTTCTGGTTGGTTTGGACACAAATCTAGATAATCAGTTATGTTGTCTCTGTCAGTATCAGCTGTAGGTTTGTTATCAGGAATTGTGTCAGGACAGCCGTCTTCATCAAGGT
>JAOUAY010000208.1 GCA_029860565.1 Candidatus Nitrosopumilus sp. | reverse complement strand
CATCATCAAAATCAAATTCCGATAATGCATTTACTGCAGCCACATTTGCTCAAAAATACAAAGATGTGTTGCCTGCCACAGGCAATAGAGTATCAGTTATCATAAAGGTTGCAGGAGAATCAGAGAGCACTGATCCGGCAAAAAGGGCAAAAGAGATACGCTACCTTCAAAGCTATGTCTTGAAATTCTTGTCATTTTCTAATGCTGTAAACGTTGTTTCTAATCAGCAAAAAAATGAGATCACAGCCCAGGTGCATACTGTATGGATTCCAATTTTGGAGCAAAGAAGTGATGTAATTTCTGTAACAATACTGGAAGATGTTCAAAAAACTATCCAAAAAGATCTTGATAATCTTCCTCCAAAGAAACAACAATTGCATGGTAGAAACATGGATGAAATCCAATGTAAATCAAATTACGTCTTGATGATAAAATCAAGTGGTGATCCAGCATGTGTTAAATCAAGTTCTGCTGAAAAGATGGTTTTACGCGGATGGGGAGAGATATGCCAACAGTGAAGATATCTTTTATCATTGAATTTTTTTAAACTACTTATTTTTGATGATTTTAAAAACATCATAGCAACAGGAATTTCAAAAACTATCTCTGCTTCATTCTAAAAGTTAGAATTTGTCAGTGTTGCAACAAAAATATTTGCATAGCTAAAATTGGCATTTCTTAAATCAATATTTATCAAATACTTTTCGTACAAGTCACAGTCAGATCAGATAATTGAAAAAGTCACTAATGTGGATAGGGTGTTATCTCGATTAGTTTCTAAAACTAACCCTTTTTTGGCGAAATCGGAATGTCAATGTCATATTCATGTATTCCGTCTGTTGCAAAAATATGGTAAACTCTTCCATCCGCAATATCTGGGATTGGCCATGGCATATTCAAGTGTCCTCGATCATCGGTTTTTGTTCTAACTGATTCTGAAAAATCACTTGTACTGATTGTAATTTCCACATTGTGTAGTCTGTGCCAACCATTTCCGTCAAACATCAAGTATCTCTGGTTGCTGATCTCTTCAGGTACTATACTTAGAAAAACATCCAATTCAATTTGTGCAGTAGATTCTATATTGCTTATTCTGTTTTTTGAGATTTCTCTGAACATTTCTTCTTGTTTTTGCTCAGATATTGCCCATCCTTTTTCTCTTAATTTTTCAACATTTTTGGTATCCACACATGCTGGGAATAGAGTTGTTTTTTTGATCACAACTTCTTGTGTTTGTTTGCACTGTATCAGATCAATGTTCATTCCTAACCTGTATTGTCCATATGGACTAGAGTCTCTATGATCTAGTAGTTTACTTGAAATTTCATAACATGGCCTGTCTCCGCAAACTTTGATGTCCCTTGATGACAGTCCCTTCTGTGCACGCTTTTCATCAATTTCTGAGCACATCTCGTCTCCGCAAACCTTGGGTGAATTGATCACCTTGTATTTTTTAAATTCTACCAGTCCCTCTGCCTGCTCAACTAGAAGTGTAGTTGGCATTGAAAGAACCATCACCAGAAGGATTAATCTTACAATCACATATTGATTATGTTAAAATAGAATTTTAGGTTATATCATGCTAATCTGTTCAGTAAATCTGCTTGCCATTATATGTTAAAAATTTCTCTTGTCCTAATTTTGATGCCAATGACTTTAGCCTTTGGAGAATCTAATTTTCCACAAATAGATTATGATGGATACAAACCTGGGGGCAACAGCCACAGAACCACATATCATGATTTGTCAAAATTAGATTTTGATGTACTTGAGGTGCAAAAATTCTTCATGCCAAAGTGGATCGATGAGCCAGGTGATTTTTCAGACATTTTACAAGTAAAGTTTAATGTGACAAACAATGGATTGGAGCATTTTTCAATATACAAAAACATGTTTCAAATAGATGTGGTGGATCCAAGAGAACAATACCAAGAGTTTCGCAGAACCAATCAGGACCACATAGTTGACAATTACTATCCTCAATATATCGAAGATTTTAAACTACGATTCCAGGATATTGCCCTACCACAAAGTCTTTTTGAATGTGAACTGTTGAACCATTCTCTTAGGGTTAACCAGACACGCACCTTATCGGTATGTTTTGATGTCAAACAAAAGTGGTCAAATGAATCACTTGATTTGAATGGTCCAAAATCATACCATCTAGTAATGATGGATAACAAGTTTACAACATCATGTCCTAACTGCAAATCTGTTTTGCTTAACGAGTATTACAAAAACCCAATAACACAATCAGTTCTTCCTCCGAGAGAACAAATCTCATTAGGGGTTTCTGTTCATGAAATTTCTTGTAAAGAAGGATTACAACTAATCTTCAAAAACTTCAATAATCCTGCATGTGTCAAACCATCAAGCATTGAAAAATTAATTGAGAGAGGCTGGG
>JAOUAY010000050.1 GCA_029860565.1 Candidatus Nitrosopumilus sp. | reverse complement strand
TAAATATTTTTTATTGTTTATAGTACAAATCCATAGACATGCTTAAGTTTCAGAATATCCTATTAATTACGAGAACAAAGTCCACCTCTACCCCCTGAGTGAAAAACTCTAAAGGAAACTAACCGGGATCTTGCATGGGCTGTGTTCTATTTTTTGTAGGTAAATGTAATATCAGATCTTGTTTACTAACTGACTTCATCTAATTGGATTTTTCATCACACTGAAAATTATTGTCAGGATTTGCCATCATCAATTGCCATAATTCATCCATAGTAAATCCTGCTTTTTTCATGGCGCATTTTAAACAATAACGTTCCTCATGGAATTCAGGATTCTCAATATAATTTTCCTCCCCCAATACACACACTTGACAATCAGATCCCGAGCAAATGAATTGGTCTAAATGGTTCTCACAATTACAAATCATCATTTTATTTATTTTTGAATCTGTTTTTCAATGTTTTCAATATTATCAATTAGAAATATGCCTTGTAAACCATAAAATTAATCGGATCTTGAAAAACATCCAGGTTTATTTCATCAGAAAATTCGTCTTTATGAGATTCTAAGTTACTTGATCTAGCATTTTATCATAAGTCTTTTGATTAAATTCTCTAAGGATTCTGTTTGTTTGAACGATATTCCCTTAGAGGGGTTTAACAGATTTACAATTTTACTATAAAGAAAAGTCTCAAATATTTTTTCTATTCTAAGCGAGACCACATTATCCTCATACCGGTTTCTAACGTGAATGTGTATTGGAACATATTATATTTAATGTGGAGTGAATATTTGTAGAGTATGGCTAAAATCAAGGTAGAAGTAGAAATCAATGCCACAGTTGACAAAGTGTGGGATGTTGTTTCAGACATTGATAATGAGCCAAAATTTTGGAAAGGTACAAAAGAAATTAAAAACATATCAAAAGAAGGAAACACAGTCAATAGAGAAGTCACAATTGCGTTTAGAGATCAAAAATGTTTGCAAGAAGTGAAAATGTATCCCAAAGAGAAAATTGAAGCTAAATTTACCAAGGGCATCATTAGTGGTGAGAAGACGATATCTTTAATCCCAAAAGATGAAAAAACCATACTTTATGCATCATGGGACATAAAACTAACAGGTATGATGGGCATGTTTACAGGAATGATTAAAAAACATATCAAAAGCGGAACAGAGCAAGCTATGCAAAGCATCAAAGAAGAAATCGAGAGATAAATTCGATGGAACTAATTATAGATATTATCAATTATTCACTAACTGCAATTTTAATTGGGATTTGTGGGGCTTGGATATTTCTTATCAAATCAATGATAAACTCATTTAAATTAACACCGCATCTTGACAAATTTGAAAACACCTCAAAAACAAACCCCAAAGTATCAATAATTCTTCCAGCTAGAAACGAAGAAGAATTTATTGAAAAATGTTTAGACTCTCTAATAAAACAAGATTATAAAAATTATGAAATCATAGTAATTGACGATTCATCTGAAGACGACACAGGGAAAATAATTTCAGAGTATGCAGAAAAACATGTCAATGTAATCCCAGTTTCTGCAAGACCTAAACCTGAAGGTTGGATGGGGAAAAATTGGGCATGTATGGAAGGATACAAAAAAGCATCAGGAGAGCTGCTGTTATTTACAGATGCCGATACAAATCATGCCAAAAATGTAGTATCGCTTGCAGTGAAACACTTGAACTCGTTTAAATTAGATGCATTATCAGCTATTCCAAAAATGCTCACATTTGATTTTTGGACAAATATTACACTTCCAATGATTTCCACATTTCTACACACTAGATTTTCAGCATTAAATGTAAACAATCCATCAAAGAAAACAGGGTATTTTTTTGGAAGTTTTTTTATCTTGAAAAAAACTACATATCAAGAAATTGGTACGCATGAGGGAGTAAAACATGAGATTATTGAAGATGGAGCACTAGGAAAAATAGTGAAAGAATCAGGATATAAAATGAAAATGGTGAGAGGAGAGCATCTCATCGATGCGGTTTGGGCACGAGATAAGAGCACATTATGGAATGCCCTAAAAAGACTGATGGTTCCATTGTATCTTGAAAATGGGAAAATAGCCATCGGAGTTTTTTTTGCAATAGTATTTTTGTTATTTGTACCATTTCCAATATTTGCAATATCAGCATCATTGCCAATAGAGGAAACATCTGCAAAAATACTTTGTATTGCATCAGCAATTGCTTCAATTTTGATTTACACAGGAGCAATAATAGAGGTAAAAGTAGGATTAGGATTAAGATTTGTGTATGCATTATTTGCACCATTAGGAAGCTTGGTTGTAATTTCAGGATTTTTAAGCGGACTATTAAAGGCAAAGAGATCATCATCAGTTTCATGGAGAGGAAGAAGTTATTCGATGAAAGATCATACTCAAAGTTCAATCAAAATATAGTAATCCTTTTAGATTGAAAACAAGGAATAAAAAAGTCACATGGATAAATCAGGTGTATTTGTAGGAGGAATCATCGGATCTGTGATTGTTATTGCTATCGTTGCAGTACTATTTGTATCACCACCAGAATCATTGAAATCAGAAATCATAACAAGCAACAAAAATACATCCATCGCAATTGCAGAAGTGCCACCACTTTATTCAGAGAGTTTGTCATTAATTGAAATTTTTGAAAAATCAGAATCAGGAGTTGTAAGAGTTAACGTACAAAGAAATGAAACAACAGAAGTAATTGGAGGTATTGGTTCAGGTTTTGTTTTTGATAAAAAAGGACACATAATTACAAATGCTCACGTTGTAAAAGATGCAGTAAAAGTAGTGGTAACATTTCTTGACGGTAGATCATATAACGCTGAAATTATCGGAACAGATGAATTTACAGATTTAGCAATAATCAAAGTTAACGCGGATTTAGTTTTACTACACCCATTATCCATTGGAGACTCATCTAATCTCAAAGTTGGAGAGCAAATAGCCGCAATTGGCAATCCATTCGGGTTATCAGGTTCCATGACTTCTGGAATTGTAAGTCAATTAGGAAGACTACTTCCATCAGGTGCAGGCTATTCAATTCCAGATGTAATTCAAACAGACGCTGCAATCAATCCAGGAAATTCTGGTGGGCCTCTACTTAACATGCGTGGAGAAATAGTGGGCATCAATACAGCAATACAATCAGCCACAGGAGAATTTACAGGAGTTGGATTTTCAATACCATCGCAAACAGTTGCCAAAATTGTTCCAACATTAATTGAGAAAGGAGAGTACAAACATCCATGGATTGGGATTTCAGGCCGAGATATTGATCCAGACATGGCAAGCGTTTTGAATCTAAAGGATGCAATAGGATTTTTGATAATTACCGTTGTAGACGACAGTCCGGCATCTAATGCAGGTTTAATTGGCTCGGATAAAACCATTGAAGTTGAAGGAATCAACTATCCCATAGGAGGAGACGTTATTTTATCAGTGGATGGAATTGAAGTTAGAAAAATTGACGATATTTTGATTCATCTTCAAAGAGCAAAAACAGTAGGAAGTGAAATGATCCTAGAAATTCTAAGAGACGGAAGAACGACAAACGTTACAATCATACTTCAAGAAAGACCAAATGGAAATTAATTTAATACAAGCATAAATACTTCCTAGCAAGAAATCATTCTGTTGAACAATCTTGTCTTTGACTCTGAGAATTTAAACAATATTTTAGAGAACAAACCTGTATCTCACCAAGATGCAATGGAGATTTATCAAAAAGCAGTAGAAAATCCAAATGACTTATTTTCAGTCGCTCAAAGTTTAAGAAAAAAATTTAAGAAAGATTCTGTAACTTTTTCTAAAAAAGCATTTTTCAATATTGTTAATCTCTGCAAGGATACATGTTCGTATTGCACTTACAAATCAGAGCCAGGTGAAGCAAAACTTTCTTTGATGTCAAAACAGCAAATTTCAGAATTACTAGGCCTTGCAAAAAAATACAGATGTGTTGAAGCACTTTTTGTTACAGGTGAACAGCCTGAACAAAGATACCAGGAAGCACGAGACTGGTTAAAAGAAAATGGATTCAAAACTACAGCTGAATACCTAATTCATGCTTCAGAACTTGCATTGAAAACAGGACTATTTCCACATACAAACGCAGGAAATCTAAACTATGAAGAGATGAAAGAGCTAAAGAAAACAAATGTCTCAATGGGAATAATGCTTGAAAATGTAAGTGAGCGATTAACAGAAAAAGGAATGCCACATCATTTAGCAGCAAGTAAAAGACCAAAAACGAGATTAGAAATATTGAAAAACTCAGGAAAGCTTGGAATCCCAATGACTACAGGAATTCTTGTAGGAATTGGAGAAACAATGGAGGAAATAATTGATTCATTATTTGCAATAAAACAACTCAATGACAGACATGGGAACATTCAAGAAGTGATTTTACAAAATTTTCAACCAAAACCAGATACCAAAATGAGAGATGAACCATCAGCAGACGAAAAAAATTTCAAATTAGTTGTTGCGTTATCTAGAATCATCATGCCACAGATGAACATACAGATTCCCCCAAATTTGTCTCCAAAATCATATCAGAGTTTCTTGTCAGTTGGAATAAACGATTGGGGAGGAATCTCACCACTAACACCAGATTTTGTGAATCCAGAATTTTCATGGCCTGAAATTAACAAAGTGAATGAGAATTCAAAAAAGGCAGGATTCAATTTAAAATGCAGGTTCCCAATATACCCAGAGTTCTTTTCTTTTATTAGCAAAGAGTTAAGAGACAAGATATCAGTTATTCAAAATGAGGAAGGATTCGTAAAAGAGGAGTATTGGAGATGACAATCAACATAGATTCACTTTTCAAAAATGCAGACCCCATAGTTTCAGATATTCTAAACAATTCACTATCAGAGAAGGAAATATCTGCTGATGACGGATTAGTGTTATTCAACGCCAAGGGAATAGATTTTCATCTAGTGGGTCTAGTCGCTGATGAATTAAGGAAAAGAAGAGTAGGAGACACAGTATCCTTTGTTGTCAATAGAAACATCAATTTTACAAATGTCTGCATTAAACAATGTGGATTTTGTGCATTTAGTAGAGATTTTAGAGAAGAAGAAGGATACTTTTTACCCACAGAAGAGATTGTCCGTAGAGCAAAAGAAGCACATCATCTAGGAGCAACTGAAGTCTGTATCCAAGCAGGACTTCCACCAGATATGGAAGGAGATTTGTATGAAAATATTTGCAGGGAAATTAAAAAAGAAATTCCAGATATTCACATTCATGGATTTTCTCCTGAAGAAATACTATATGGGGCAACTCGCTCAAACATATCAATTCAAGAGTTTTTGAAAAGAATGAAGGAAGCAGGAGTAAATACGCTTCCAGGAACTTCTGCTGAAATTCTAGATCAAAAATTAAGAGACAAGATATCTCCTGGAAGAATTAGCGTAGAGGACTGGGAGACAGTCATCAAAAGTGCCCATAAGATTGGAATTAATACAACCTCAACGATGATGTTTGGACATGTAGAAACACTTGAAGACAGAGTAAAACACATTGCAAAATTAAGAGAGATTCAAAAAGAAACAGGGGGTTTTACAGAATTTGTACCTTTGAATTTCATTCACACAGAAGCACCAATGTACAAACATGAATTACATGAAGGAATTAGACAAGGAGGTAGTGGAAATGATGTATTACTCACCCATGCCGTTGCAAGAATAATGCTAAACAATTACATTGACAATATTCAGATGTCATGGGTAAAAGAAGGACAAAAAATGTCTCAATTGTTACTCATGTGGGGAGCAAATGATTTTGGTGGAACTTTAATAAATGAAAGCATTTCAACTTCTGCAGGTTCAGAATATGGTCAATTACTAAAACCAAAAGAAATTAAAAGAATGGTAAAAGAAATTGGAAGAGTTCCAGCTGAGAGAAATACTCATTATGAAATTCTGAAAAAGTTCGATGGTGAAGAAGAAGTAGAAGACAAATTAGATAGAGTTACAGATACACAGTTTGGCTCTTATGTAGAATTGATAAAAATAAACAAATTCAATTACAAAAATCCAAGGAAACAATAATTTGTCGGCCTTAGAAAAGGCACTTAGTTATTCAAAAAAAGTTGGAACTGACGAATGTGATATTATCAGAGTCAAAAAAAAAATTACAACAGTTAGAATTACAGATTCAGAAATTGCCGAAATCAAGCAGAATTTTGATGAGAGTTTTGGTATTAGATTAATTCAAGACAAGAAAATTACATCAATGCAAACAACAAATGAAGATGAAATAGAAAAATCAATAGACAATGCTTTTAGAACATTTGCAAATCTCAAATCAAGAGAATTTTGGGAGGGATTACCACATAAAGTAGAGCACAAGGTATTGGATGGTACATTTGATGAAAAACTCAATCAGATTTCAGGTTCAAAAAGCACGGATATCGCACAAAATATGATTGATTCATCAATTAATGATAAAATTAACACGATTACAGGATCACTCAACATAGTATCAGAAAATTTTGAACTGATGAATTCAAACGGATTAAATTTCAATGACAAAGCTACATACATTTCAGGAATAATTAATGCAGAGTCAGAATTCGGAGAAATACCAGTATCAGGAATAGGGCATGCAAGCGGAAGGACATTAGCAAATTTTTCTGCAGAAAAAATAGGAAGTGATGCAAAGAAAATGAGTATAGAATCAATAAATCCACAAAAAGTTGATTCAGGTTCTTATTCTATAATTTTTGAGCCATATTCAGTTGGAGAATTGTTAGCATTTATAGTGGCTGCCAATTTTAATTTCAAAACTTTTTCAGAAAAGAAAAGTTGTTTTTCAAATCATCATGAAAAAGAAATTGCAGTGAAACAATTTAATTTAATTGATGATCCACATGTTTCAGAAGGAATTGGAACTAAGTCAGTAGATGACGAAGGAGTTGGAACTAAGAAACAAAGTTTGATAGAAAAAGGTATTTTCAAAAACACATATTCAAATCTTTTTGATAGTTACAAAGAAGCAAAACAGTCAACAGGTAATGCATCACGTCCAGGGTCACCGATGGGAAGAAGTGCAGAACCAATTTCAATCTCAGCCCCACACAATCTCAAAATTACTCCAGGTGATCAATCCCAAGAAGAGATGATTAAAGAAACAAAACACGGACTACTTGTAGGAAGATTATGGTATACCTATGCAGTAAATCCAATCAAAGGAGATTTTTCATGTACTGCAAGAAGTGGAATCAGAATTATTGAAAATGGAGAAATACGAGGTCCAGGGAAATCAGTAAGAATAATTCACAATCTTCCAACAATGATGAAAAATATTTCAGGCATTGGGAATAATCAAAGAAATGTCATCCAATGGGCATCCCTCCCATCAATCACTCCATCAATAAAGGTCGAAAACATCTCAGTAAATTCAATTTAATTTCATCAGGGATTTACTATC
>JAOUAY010000049.1 GCA_029860565.1 Candidatus Nitrosopumilus sp. | reverse complement strand
CTGTTTTTGTAATGATGCCTATGACGTCTTTCTCATCAGACATTATACCAAGTGAGCCGATATTATTTTCAAGCATGATTTTTGCGCCTTCTTGACTCTTTGCGTGTTGAGAAATTGTTAAAATTGGCTTTGCTAATTCACTTAATGGAATTCGCTGTAATGTTCTATCTGATTTGTCCTTGAGAAGAAATAATCCCAAATCTTTTTCTGTTACAATTGATGTGTTCTTTTTATTTTCTGTAACTATAACCCTGCCTATTTTATTTTCAAGCATTATTTTTACAACGTCTGCTATTGTAGATTCAATTCCTATGGTAATTGGTGTGCACATCAATTTTTCTAATTGTAACATTGTTCATCAGAATTTAATTTGGTAATAAAAAACTCACTTCAATTATCATAGTCGATTATAAGAGCGACCCACAACATTTTCAAACTTGGATTACTAATTATTTTGCAAATAAAATGTTAGATGATATATTATGAAATGGTAAGAGAACTCAGTTGACAATTACATTCTTCTCTTTTACCGCACCTTGGACAATTGCAATCACAATTTAGAAGTGGTACTTTACATTCGGGACATTGTGTGTATTCTGCAAAATCATCTCTCAATTATATTTCCTCAATAAGCAAATACAATAATGAAACTTAACTGTGGTAAAAAAACCCTAAAGATTTATTTAGTTTTTGATTAATTTTCAAACAAACGTTTATTATTTTTTCAATTATTGAACGAATTTAAGGTCAGGCCTGAACAATGCTTTATGGAATCTATTTCAGTAATCATTTGATTAAACGTATATCAAGTATTTCAATTACACTGTAACTTTAAGTGTGGAGCATATTTGGTCTGATCATGGGACAGCTTAACATTGCTGTAATTATAAAATTAGAACCTGATTTTTCTGAAGGAAATGTCAGTTATAATCCAGATGGAACACTAAATCGAGCAGAGACAAAAAATACATTGGGCCCACATAGTGCAATAGCAGCTCATGCAGCTTTCTTTGGAAAGGTAATGTATGGCGCAAAAGTCTCTATTGGAACAATGGGGCCACCAATGGCCGACTTGGCATTGCAACAAGCTCAACAAATCTCTGATGCTGAAGAACTTCATTTGTACAGTGACCGACTATTTGCAGGAGCAGACACATTGGGAACTGCCGAAGTTCTAAAAACTGGAATTCACAAGATGAAAGAAAAAATGGATATTGTTTTTTCAGGACATAGGGCATCTGATGGAGAAACTGGACAAACAGGACCGCAGACTGCATGGAAACTAGGATTTACTTTTCTTGGAAATGTGATTAGCTATACTGTAGATATGGAAACTAGAATTCTTCGCGCAAAACGTTTGATCAGCTTGCAAGGCACTCCAAATATTATTGAGGAAATCGAAGCACCATTGCCAGTGTTCATATCAATTGATCCCACCTACAAGTCTAGTTTTGACAAAGTATCTCAAAGACTTGCATTTCATAAATATCAAAAAGAAGCCACAGAGCGTGCTGATAACTATAAGGATTACTTTACAATGTTTAATGCCAAAGAATTAGGTGTGGATGAAACACTGGTGGGACTTCCAGGCTCTCCTACTATCGTATACAAAGTTGAAAGAGTTCCAAAATCTACTGCTACAAGAAAAGCCGAAGTTGTAGATGGATCAGATCCTGAACAGATAAAAAAAGTGGTAGCAAAAATGAAAGAAGCTCTAGATGCGATGGTGATCAAATAATGGCAGAACAATTTAGACATCTATATGTTGTAATTGAACATGAAGACGGAGAATTTCTTCCTGTAAGTCTTGAAATGATTGGAGAGGCAAGGCGTCTAATGGATGATTTTAATTCAAAATATTCTTCAAAAGAAAAAGTAGTTGCAGTGATGCTAGGTCATAACATACAGGATGCCTCAAAACAACTAATTGAGTATGGTGCTGATGCTGTAATTTATTCTGATAATCCGGAATTAAAAGATGTTAGAAATACCATTCACACTAAAGTCATTAGTCAGATTGCACAAGACACCAAAACTTTGGGAGAGATTGAAGCAGAATATGCAACTGATATACAAAGACCAAGATACATGTTTTTTGCAGCAGACAGTATTGGTAGGCATCTCTCATCTACTGTTTTAACTGAGCTAGAATCCGGTTTGGCATCTGATATTAATCAACTTGTAATTGAAGACATTGAAATGTCCCACCAACAAAAAACTGGAGGCAAAAAGGAAACTTATGAAAAAACTCTAGAGATGTATAGGCCTGACTTTTCAGGATTTTTATGGACTACAATTCTTTGTCTTGATAACCGAAATCCAGCTTTTCCACGGTATTATCATCCTCAATCTTGCAGTATCATTCCTGGTGTCTTTGAATTACCTAAATCTGATTCATCTCGTGAGGGAAAAATAATTGAATTTGTTCCCACTATTGACACAGAAGATCTCCGAGTTAAGGTACTTGGTCGTGAAGTTATTGAAAGCGAGGTTGATTTTGAGACTCCCCGAACAATTGTAAGTTTTGGTAGAGGGATAAAAGAAGAACCAGAACAAAATATGAAGCTTATAGAACAATTGGCAAAAGAACTAAACGGAGAAGTTGGAATCACCTTGCCAATATCAAAAAAACCCTACCAAGTCAGTTCAAACTTAGATACAAAATATATGATTCCTGACAGAGTCATTGGAACTAGTGGACACAAAACAAGTGCTATGTTATACATCGCAGCAGGAGTTAGTGGTGCAATGCAACATGTATGGGGAATGAAAGACTCTGGATTTGTTGTAGCAATTAATCCAGATGAAGACGCTCCGATAAAGGATGAATGCGATGTTTTCATAAAAGGAAGAATGGAGGATGTTATCCCTTTACTAATAGAAGAGATAAAAAAACAGATACAAATTGTGGAGGCAGTATAATTTGGAAAAATATGATGTTGCAATAATTGGTGGAGGATCTGCAGGACTAGCTGCACTAAAACAATTGTCAAATCTTGGCAAACAAGCAATTCTCTTGGAGGCAGGTTCGGAGATTGGTGCAAAAAATATCTCTGGAGGAATTCTTTACTCAAAAAAACCACAAAAGGGAACCGTAGTAAATGTCGAGGATGTATACGAGAATTTTCTAAACGATGCACCTTTTGAGCGAAAAATTACTAAATACATTCTACATTCAACATCAAAAGACAAGGTCTACTCTATGGATCTTACTGCAGCACATGACTATCAATCAAATTTTGGATATTCTGTTTTATTACACAAACTTAACTCATGGTTTGCAAAACAAGCAATAGAATCTGCTGAGAAATTTGGTGGTGGAATAATTCCCGGTGTCCATGTTAAATCAATTACCTGGAACGAATCAGGCAATGCAATAATTCAGACTGATGAGTTGGATGAATTTGAAGTAAAGGCAGTAATTGCAGCTGATGGTGTAAATTCAGAAATTGCAGATATGGTAGATGCAAGACCAAAATTCACGCCTACACAATTGTATCAGGGAGTAAAAGTAATTGTAAAACTACCTGAAGAAATTATTGAAAAAAGATTTGGGATCTCATCAGATGAAGGTGCAGCACATCTCTTTGCTGGAGACATTACACTAAATCACATTGGAGGTGGATTTCTTTATACAAATTCTGATACGCTTTCAGTTGGAGCAGTATACCACTATCATTCTCAATTAACAAATCCATCTGAACCGTCTGCATTAATTGATGCGTTATTGAAAAATCCCATGATCAGTGAATTTATCAAAGATGATGTTCCAATAAAATCAAAAATTGATAAGAGCTTACCACAAGAAGAACAACTTCGAGTTCGTTTTGCAATGGCTAAGCATATTAAAAATTGGAATGAGATCCGTTCCTCCTATCTTTCTTCTAGTGGAAGACAACGTCTGATTGATTCAGGCAAATACAAAACTGATGAGGATATCAAAACTAGACTTGATGGAATTGAAAATCAATTGACAAAGTTGGGGGTATCTTTTGGTTCTGATTATGTTGAAGCAGAATATGGAGCAAAGTTAGTTCCTGATGGAAAGAGATGCAGAATGCAAAAACCATTCTTCAAAAATATCTTATTTGTAGGAGATGCTGCCGGTAGAGGCGTCTTTGTTGGTCCAAAAATTGAGGGTCTTAATGTTGGAATTGATGATGGTGTAAGAGCAGCAAATGCTGTAGCAAGAGCAATTGACAAAAATGATTTCTCTGCAAATTCTCTTGGTGAGTATTATTCTAAAGAAACAGAAAATAGCCCATATACTACTGACATGAAACAAATTGACAAGAATTATCTAAAGATTTTCCTTGATGCCACAAAAGATATTCCTAAAGACATCATCGGTTCACGTTATGGCCCAATTTTGAAAATGATGTCAAATGAAAGACTTAGGGGCATTGCAGTTAAGTTTGCAAATATTCTAGGCTATGATAAACTACTTCCGATGATTGAATCAGAGGATACATACGTAAAGATTCCAATTCAACTAGCTGAACGATTAGGAAATACTGTCTCTTCGTCGTATTCTCCAAGCATTCCATCCCTTGCAGACAGAATTGGAAATCTGAGTTATAATGATGATCATTCTTCTCACATCAAGGTACTTAATCCTAACAGTGAATTTATGAAAAAAATGGTAACTCTTTGTCCAGCAAAGTGTTACACCGAAGAGGGTGGAAATGTCATCATACAACATGAAGGATGTGTAGATTGTGGAACCTGTTCACAAGAAACAGAATGGAAACATCCTCGTGGTGAAAAAGGAATTCATTACAAATACGGTTAATCTAGACTTTTACTTTCAGTGTTTTTAATTCATTGTAGCTTTCTTTCATTTTGGTGTAAAAATCTTTTACAGTTGGAGGGAAGATAGAAAATGCAATGTAAAAGTCCTCTGCTTCACTAATGTATCTGGAAATTTTTGCTGAGTTTGGATTTTGAGAAATGAATTTCATATTGTTTAATCGATCACAGAGTTTTATAATTTTGACATCATAATCTGATTTTGTAAGGGTGGCACAATAATCTAAAAATCTTGCAGTTTGTTTTTCAGATTTATTCTTACCCTGAAAGTTTTCTATTGGTTTGGTTTTCAATATACTACTTACATTGTATACATATTCTCCAAATCTATGTCTAAAGTATGCATCAAAGCCATAAGATTTGGAAGCATACAAGTCCAAAATTTTCTCATCATCCTCCATTATGTCATGTAAAATTGATGAAACAACTTGAAGAGATGTAAGGAATTTGTTAGTTGTGTTGTAATGACGAATAACATCAATTGTTACAGGCCAAATATGAGTTTCCAAAAAAGATGATTTTCCATCATCTCGTTTAAGATCTGAATGTGCTTCCTCCGCTAAATCTATGGCGTTTTGAACAAAACTATCTACTTTGATGTGGGCATCATTTTCAATTACATCCAAAAGATCTTCTTTTGTTGCAAAAGTATTTTCCATTCTTACTATACAACCTCATCATTCAAAAGTATGATCCTGCACCGTGCATTTTAGACACATTTACTGTTATGATGTTTAAATAATTCACATTGACTAATTTTCAAAAAATGGCGTAGTTTGACATAGTTATTACAGAAATATCTAAATCACAACCTTTCAGCATCTAATTATCTTGGAACTGCCACGTGGAATGAAAGATTTTGAGAGTACAGAAAACGTAAACATTGAACACATTAGATCTCATTTTAAAAAATTATCCAATTTGTATGGGTTTTCATTTATGGATCCATCCCCAATTGAATTATTATCAACTTTAGAAACCAAATCTGGTCCTGGAATTCGAGATGAAATTTACTATTTTAAAGATAAAGGGGGCAGAGAAGTGGCATTACGTTTTGATTTTACAATGGGGCTGACAAGATACGCAGCTGCCCAAAAATCAATAAGGCTTCCAGCAAAAATCTCAGCATTTGGTGGGGTATTTAGATATGATGAACCACAAAAAGGAAGATATCGATATTTTCACCAGTGGGATATCGAAATTTATGGCAAGGCCAGCCTTGAATCTGAAGCTGAAATCATAGAGATCACATCTAGATTATTTGATTCACTTTTACTCAAAGACATCACAATTGATGTTAATCACAGAAATCTTGTAGAGTCTTACATTAACAAAGTGTTTAATTCAAAAGATCCTGAACTAGTGGCAGATATTCTACGAGCAGTAGATAAGATTGCAAAAAAATCTAAAGAACAAATTCTAAATGAATTCCAAGAGAAAGGATATGAAACAGAAAAATTAGAAAAGATTTTAGAATTTTCACAAATTAAAGGAACTATTTTAGAAGTGGAAAAAGCATTTGATACTACACAACTAGAATCCTGGAATGAGCTAAAATCACTAATTGATTCACTAGTGAATAGAGGGGTTTCAAATGTTAGAATTAATTTTGGAATTGTTAGAGGACTGGATTACTATTCAGGTATCGTCTTTGAAGTGTTTGATAAAAATTCCACATTAGGTGCATTAGCAGGTGGCGGCAGATATGATACACTAACTAAAGCATTCAACAGAGAAGATATTGGTGCAACCGGAGTTGCAGGTGGAGTGGAAAGAATAATTCTTACAATGCAAGAGCAAAAAATTATTCCGGATATTTCCCAAAATAGAGTTGCAGTATTGTACATAAATGAAGAAATGCAAAAGGTAGCATTATCTATTGCATCATTGTTAAGATTAAACCATATTCCAACTGATATTGATTTGGCAGGACGTAACATGAAAAAACAAATGGATATTGCAACTAATGCAAGATTTTCAATTATTGTAGGTCCTCAAGAGTTAGAGCAGGGAAATGTAGTTCTCAAAGATATGGTAAATGGAACTGAAGGAACTATTTCACTAGAAAAACTAACTGAAGATCCAAAATCTATTCTTAATTTAGAAAGGCTCTAGTTAAGTTCATAATTTCAGGACCGCTAGTTAATGAACCAACTACAAGGCAATGATCATTTGCCAGTATTCCTGATGAGACATATGGAACGCCACCGTTAATAGAACTAGGTTCTATATTTACGCCTAGAACATTAGCTGCGGTCTTTATTTCTCCCTTATCAGCTCCTGGATGAATTGCACCACCACTATTATTTGCAATTAGAACCACTCCTGATAAGTTGGAACCAGCTATTTTTTTCTGAATTACCTCTACTCCCAACACATTAGAGATTGTTTTACAATCTTCTTTTGATAGCCATGGAGATACAACTGCTCCTTTGTCATTGGCACATATTACATTTCCAAGTGCATTAAATTTAGTATCTAACACACCAACTTCCAAGTCTGTTACTTCTTTCAAATAATCATATTCATTTTGATATGCTGTAGTTGGTAACAATATTCCTTTATTGTTCATTACAGACAATGCACCAATTAATCTGGTGTTGGCAACTGCTGTATGTAGAATTTCAATATCAAGATATCCTGCAAGTTTATCTG